>CALRMF020000114.1:0-8866 GCA_943369035.1 Curvibacter sp. AEP1-3 | reverse complement strand
AACTCGCCCGGCGGCTCGGTCAGCGCCGGCATGGCGATCTACGACACCATGAACTTCATCAAGCCCGACGTGTCGACGCTGTGCGTGGGCATGGCGGCCAGCATGGGTGCTTTCCTGCTGGCGGCTGGCGCCAAGGGCAAGCGCTTCTCGCTGCCCAACTCCAAGGTCATGATTCACCAGCCGCTGGGCGGCGCACAGGGTCAGGCGACCGAGATCGAGATCCATGCCCGCGAGATCCTCAAGACTCGCGAGCAGCTCAACAAGATCCTGGCCGAACGCACCGGCCAGCCGCTGGAGAAGATCGAGCGTGACACCGAGCGCGACTACTTCCTGTCGGCCGACGAGGCCAAGGACTATGGGCTGGTTGATCAGGTGATCGCCAAGCGTCCCTGACCCCCTTCGGATTCGAGAGTCCCGTCAGCAACCGCCCGTCGCGCCCAGGCGCGGAGGGCGGTTTGTCTTTTCGGTATCATTTGATACAAATTTGCTAATTCCCTGCACAAGGCACCGTACACATGGCCGAGAAAAAAGGCTCTTCCAGCGAAAAAACCCTGTATTGCTCTTTTTGCGGCAAGAGTCAGCATGAGGTCAAAAAGCTGATCGCCGGTCCCTCGGTGTTCGTCTGCGACGAGTGCATCGAGCTGTGCAACGAGATCATCCGTGACGAGCTGCCGGCCTCGACCGAGGCACGCGAAGGTGGCCGCGAGCTGCCGACACCGTCGGAGATCAAGGCCAACCTGGACAACTATGTCATTGGCCAGGATGCCGCCAAGCGTGCGCTGGCCGTGGCAGTCTACAACCACTACAAGCGCCTGCAGCACAAGGAAAAGGCACGCAAGGACGATGTGGAGCTGGCCAAGAGCAACATCCTGCTGATCGGTCCCACCGGTTCGGGCAAGACGCTACTGGCGCAGACGCTGGCGCGTCAACTCAACGTCCCCTTCGTCATGGCCGACGCCACCACGCTGACCGAAGCCGGCTACGTGGGCGAGGACGTCGAGAACATCATTGCCAAGCTGCTGCAGAGCTGCAACTACGAGGTGGACAAGGCGCAGCGCGGCATCGTCTACATCGACGAGATCGACAAGATCTCGCGTAAGTCCGACAACCCGTCCATCACGCGTGACGTGTCGGGCGAGGGCGTGCAGCAGGCCCTGCTCAAACTGATCGAAGGCACCATGGCCAGCGTGCCGCCGCAGGGCGGGCGCAAGCACCCGAACCAGGATTTCATCCAGATCGACACCACCAACATCCTCTTCATCTGCGGTGGCGCGTTTGCCGGCCTGGAGAAGGTGATCGAGAGCCGTACCGAGTCCTCTGGCATCGGCTTCGGTGCTGCCGTCAAGAGCAAGCAGCAGCGCAGCCTGACCGAGGTGTTCAAGGACGTCGAGCCGGAAGACCTGATCAAGTTCGGCCTGATTCCCGAGCTGGTCGGCCGTATGCCCGTGGTCGCCACCCTGGCCGAGCTCAGCGAGGACGCTATGGTGCAGATCCTGACCGAACCCAAGAACGCACTGGCCAAGCAGTACGCCAAGCTGTTTGCCATGGAAGGCGTGGAACTGGAACTGCGGCCCGCCGCCCTCAAGGCCATTGCCAAGAAGGCGCTTGCACGCAAGACCGGTGCGCGCGGCCTGCGCTCCATTCTGGAGCAGGCCCTGATCGACACCATGTTCGACCTGCCCACCATGGACAACGTCGAAAAGGTCGTGGTGGACGAAGCCACCATCGACGAAAACAAGCCCCCGCTGCTGGTCTACCGCGAAGCAGCCAAAAAGGCCTGAGAAACCGATTCGGCTGGTATTCCAGCCGTTCCTTCATGGTTTTCGCCGACCTGAGCACTCCATAATGGGGTGCGGGTTGAAAATCTGCATTTGCCATCCATATTCAACAGGTCATTCAAAGGTTTAGCCATGTCCGGTCACACCCCTCTGCCTGCTACCCCCATCGAGTTGCCTCTGTTGCCTTTGCGCGATGTGGTGATCTTTCCGCACATGGTGATCCCGCTGTTTGTCGGGCGCCCCAAGAGCATCAAGGCGCTGGAAGCTGCGATGGAGGCCGAGCGCCGCATCATGCTGGTTGCGCAAAAGGCTGCTGCCAAAGATGAGCCGCAGGTGTCGGACATGTTCGACGTCGGCTGCGTGTCCACCATCCTGCAGATGCTCAAGCTGCCGGACGGCACCGTCAAGGTGCTGGTCGAAGGCCAGCAGCGTGCGCTGGTGAACAAGATCAGCGAAGGCGAGTCGCACTTCACGGCTGATGTCACGCCCGTGGAGGCGCCGGCCGAAGGTGAAGCGCTGTCACCCGTCAAGGCCAGCGAGATCGAAGCGCTGCGCCGTGCCGTGATGCAGCAGTTTGACCAGTACGTCAAGCTCAACAAGAAAATTCCGCCCGAGATCCTGACCTCGATCGCCAGCATCGACGACCCGGGTCGTCTGGCTGACACGATTGCCGCCCACCTGCCGCTCAAGCTCGACAACAAGCAGGCGGTGCTGAGCTTGTCTGACATCCGTGACCGCTTGGAGAACCTGTTCGAGCAGCTCGAACGTGAAGTCGACATCCTCAACGTCGACAAGCGTATCCGTGGCCGCGTCAAGCGCCAGATGGAGAAGAACCAGCGCGACTTCTACCTCAACGAGCAGGTCAAGGCCATTCAGAAGGAACTGGGCGAGGGCGAAGACGGCGCCGACATCGAGGAAATCGAGAAGAAGATCAAGGCCGCCCGCATGCCCGCCGAGGCGCGCAAGAAGGCCGAGAGCGAACTCAAGAAGCTCAAGCTCATGTCGCCCATGTCGGCCGAGGCCACCGTGGTGCGTAACTACATCGACACCCTGATCGCGCTGCCCTGGAGCAAGAAGACCAAGATCAAGCACGACTTGGCGAATGCCGAGGACGTGCTGAACGAGGACCATTTCGGCCTGGAGAAGGTCAAGGACCGCATCCTCGAATACCTCGCTGTCCAGCAACGCGTGGACAAGGTCAAGGCACCGATCCTGTGCCTGGTCGGCCCGCCGGGCGTGGGCAAGACCTCGCTGGGACAATCGATTGCCAAGGCCACCGGCCGCAAGTACGTGCGCATGGCGCTGGGCGGCATGCGCGACGAGGCGGAGATCCGCGGTCACCGTCGCACCTACATCGGCGCCATGCCTGGCAAGGTGCTGCAGAGCCTGTCGAAAGTCGGCACGCGCAATCCGCTGTTCCTGCTGGACGAGATTGACAAGCTGGGTACCGATTTCCGTGGTGATCCGTCTAGCGCGCTGCTGGAGGTGCTGGACCCGGAGCAGAACAGCAAGTTCGGCGACCATTACGTCGAGGTGGATTTCGACCTGAGCGACGTCATGTTCGTGGCGACGTCGAATTCGATGAACATCCCGCCGGCACTGCTGGATCGCATGGAGGTGATCCGTCTGTCGGGCTACACCGAGGACGAGAAGACCAGCATTGCCATGCGCTACCTGCTGCCCAAGCAGCTGAAGAACAACGGCGTCAAGGACGGCGAGCTGGAGGTGACGGAGGCCGCCATCCGCGACGTGGTGCGTTATTACACCCGCGAGGCCGGTGTGCGCTCGCTGGAGCGCGAGATCTCCAAAATCTGCCGCAAGGTCGTCAAGGGCCTGCAGTTGGGCAAGATGAAGCCCAAGGTGGTGGTGACGGCCGACAACCTGAGCGAGTTCCTGGGCGTGCGCAAGTACAACTACGGCCGTGCCGAGCAACAGAACCAGGTGGGCCAGGTCGTTGGTCTGGCCTGGACCGAAGTCGGTGGCGATCTGCTGACCATCGAGTCGGCCCTGATGCCGGGCAAGGGCAACATTACCCGCACCGGTTCGCTTGGCGACGTGATGAAGGAGTCGGTCGAGGCCGCACGGACCGTGGTGCGCAGCCGGGCCCGCCGCCTGGGCATACCGGACGAGTACTTCGACAAGAAGGACATGCACATCCACGTACCTGATGGCGCCACGCCGAAAGACGGGCCCAGTGCTGGCGCGGCCATGACCACAGCCATGGTGTCGGCGCTGACGGGCATTCCGGTGCGCGGTGACGTGGCCATGACCGGTGAGATCACGCTGCGTGGCGAGGTGACTGCCATTGGCGGCCTGAAGGAAAAGCTGCTGGCGGCGCTGCGTGGCGGCATCAAGACGGTGCTGATCCCGGAGGAGAACACCAAGGATCTGCAGGAGATCCCGGAGAACGTGAAGAGCGGTCTGGAGATCGTGCCGGTCAAGTGGATCGACAAGGTGCTTGAGGTTGCGCTGGAGCGTCAGCCCACGCCGCTGTCGGATGAGGAGGCGGTGGCTCCCGTGGCCGCGGCGGTTGCGACGGAGGCGGCTACCGCACCCGGAGGATCGATCAAGCACTGATGCAAATTTTTTGTCGCGCCCCGAGCAAAGGCAAAAAAATCACGCTATAATTTCAGTCTTGCAAGCGCGGGAATAGCTCAGTTGGTAGAGCGCAACCTTGCCAAGGTTGAGGTCGCGAGTTCGAGCCTCGTTTCCCGCTCCAGAGTCCGAAAAAGGGAAGCCCGTGCTTCCCTTTTTTGTTCGGATGGATCCGGGTGGTGCCGGGTCCAGGCAGACAGGGCGCGGTAGCAAAGCGGTTATGCACCGGATTGCAAATCCGTGTAGGTCGGTTCGACTCCGGCCCGCGCCTCCAGTTTTTGCGGGAATAGCTCAGTTGGTAGAGCGCAACCTTGCCAAGGTTGAGGTCGCGAGTTCGAGCCTCGTTTCCCGCTCCAGCAGTTCAGAAAGGGAAGCCTTGGCTTCCCTTTTTTGTGCCCGTGAACAACGGGCACGACGCCGGCATTTTTTGCACGACAATGCTCGGGCAGCAGGCCTCGATGGTGAAATTGGTAGACACAGCGGACTTAAAATCCGCCGCTTCCCTGCATAAGGGGCGTACCGGTTCGACCCCGGTTCGAGGCACCACCAGAACCTGCAGCGGCGGCAGCACAGAGAGAATTCATCATGGCACGCTACAACGCTCCCTTTGAAATCCATGTTCATGGCCAGGTGCCGCTGCGTGCGGATGTGACCTTTGAGCAGTTGCAGGAGGCGCTCAAGCCCCTTTGGAAGTACGCGGGGGCGCGCTCGCTGGCCGATGGTGCGGTCAGTGCCTACGAAGAGGAGCCGGGCATCCGTTTCGACGCCCAGGAGCACGTGCTTCAGATGTGCTGGACGGTGGCCGGGGACGAGGACTTCCGTCAGTCGCTCGACGAGATGTGCATGAGCCTCAACGAGTTGTCGCAGGCCGGCGCGTCGATCGAGGTCACGTTCTACGACACCGAGTTTGACGAAGAGGAAGAGGCCGAGGGCGGTCAGTCGCGCGACGACTTCGTCATGCTGTTCGTCGGTCCGACGCCGGCGGCCATCATGCAGGTGCAGCGCGACCTGCTGGTGCAGGATGTCATCAACATGATGGAACGCCACTTCGACGCCGCCGAACTGGGGGGCATCGTGGCCGAGATCGACAAGCTCTTCACACAGCGTTTCGATGCGCTGGTCAACTCGCTGGAAATCGGCAAGCCGCCGCGCGGCTCCGGTGGCGGACACGGTGGCTCATCACATGGCGGCGGCCGCAAGCCCAGGCATTTGCACTGAGTCTCTGGTGCGCTGGCCTGACAGGCTGCGTGCTATCATTTTTGAAAGCATCCGCACAAGAAAGGCTTCCTGACCATGGTCGTGCCAGAACCGCCTGCGCAGGCCGCGCTTAACGCAGCGCCGGACCGGCGGCAGAAACTGCGTCTGGGTGATGTGCTGGTCCAGCAGAACCTGATCTCTCAGGAGCAATTGCGGCTCACGCTGGCGCAGCAGCACAAGACCGGCAAGAAGGTCGGGCGCCTGCTGATTGAAAGCGGCGTCATCACGGAAGAGGCCTTGGCCAACGCCCTGGCACGGCAGCTGCGCATCCCGTACGTCAATCTCAAGACCTTTCCGTTCCGAGCCGAGGTCGTGCGGCTGTTGCCGGAGTCGGTGGCGCGTCGTTTCCGCGTTCTGGCTCTGGAGGATCGCAACGACGGACTGCGGGTCGCCTTTGCCGATCCGCTCGACCTCTTTGCGTACGACGAAATCACCCGGCTGACCAGGCGCCCCATCACCATGGCGGTGGCGCCGGAGAGCCAGCTGACGCTGGCGTTTGATCGCTTGTACCGCCGGACCGAAGAAATCAGCGGCCTGGCGCGCGCGGTGGAAAAAGACCTCAGCGACGAGGTCGACTTCGGCGAGCTGGCCAACACCGTGGGGCAGGAGGGCGCCCCGATCGTCAAGTTGCTGCAGTCGATCTTCGAGGATGCGGTGCAGATTGGCGCCTCGGACGTGCACATTGAACCGCAGGAGACCGGCCTGCAGATCCGGGTCCGTGTGGACGGCTTGCTGCATACCCAGACGCTGGCGGAGAACCGGGTGGCCGGGCCACTGGCGCAGCGCCTGAAGCTGATGGCGGGGATCGATATCTCGGAAAAGCGCCTTCCGCAGGACGGGCGTTTCACGGTCCGGGTGCGCGAGCAGACGGTGGATGTGCGTCTGTCCACCATGCCGACCAGCTATGGCGAATCGGTTGTGATGCGCTTGCTGAACCAGAACGGCGCGCTGCGCCAGCTGGACCGCATCGGCATGCCGGATGCCATGCTGGCGCGCTTTCGCGAGGTGCTGGGGCGCATCTCGGGGATGGTGCTGGTTACCGGGCCGACCGGTTCCGGCAAGACGACCACGCTGTATGCCGCGCTGTCGGAGATCAACTCCAGCGAACTCAAGATCATCACGGTCGAAGACCCGGTGGAATACCGGCTGCCCGGCGTGACACAGGTGCAGGTCAACGAGAAAATCGACCTGTCGTTTGCGCGCGTGCTGCGCGGCGCGCTGCGTCAGGACCCGGACATCATCCTGGTCGGCGAGATGCGGGACGCAGAGACTGCCGAGATCGGCTTGCGCGCGGCCATCACCGGCCATCTGGTGCTGTCCACCCTGCACACGCGGGACGCCATCAGCACTCCGTTTCGCCTGCTCGACATGGGCGTGCCGCCGTTCATGGTGGCCACTTCGCTGCAGGCGGTGATCGCGCAGCGGCTGGTGCGGGTCAATTGCGATGTCTGCAGCGAACCGCATGAGCCGACGGCGCAGGAGCAGGCGTGGCTCGATACCATGCTGGGGCCCGGCGATGAGCCCGTTCACGCGCGGCAAGGGCTCGGTTGTTCCTCCTGCAACGGCACCGGCTACTCCGGGCGGCACGGCGTGTACGAACTGCTGGAAATGGACGTCGCCCTGACCCAGGCGGCCACCCGGGCCGACCCGGTGGCCTTCATGCAGGCGGCGCGCGCGCGCATGAAGGGGCACACGCTGGCCTACCATGCCCTGGAACTGGTGCGCCAGGGGAAGACCTCCCTGGCGGAGGCACTGCGCGTCGGGCAGGACGTCGAAGACATGGAGTGAACGCATGGCCGTCTTTGCGTGGCAGGGGCGCAATGCCCGGGGGGAGCTGGTCAAGGGCAACATGGAGGCTGCCACCGAGACCTCGGTGGCCGACCAGTTGCTCGCCATCAACATCACGCCGGTCCATATCGAAACCGTCATCACGGTGGCTGCCGGCGCTCATGGCGCCCGGCACCTGCTGCAGTCGGTGTGGCACCGACTGAGCGGGCAGGCGGTCACGAGTGAAGATGTGGAGTTGTTCTCGCGCCAGATGTACACGCTGGACAAGGCAGGTGTGCCGATCCTGCGGGCCTTCAACGGGCTTGAGGCTTCTGCGACCAAGCCGGCGATGGTGGAGGTGCTCAAGGACGTGCGCGAGAACCTGAGCCAGGGGCGAGAACTTTCCGGCTCGTTGGCCCAGCATCCCGGCGTGTTCGGCGCCTTTTACATTGCCATGATCCGCGTTGGTGAAATGTCCGGCCGGTTGACCGAGGTCTACCTGCGCCTGTCGGAGCACCTGGCGTTCGAGCGCGACGTGCGGGACCGCATCCGGCAGGCCCTGCGTTATCCGTCCTTCGTGCTGATCGCGATGTCGCTGGCGCTGGTACTGCTCAACGTGTTCGTGCTGCCCGTCTTTGCCAAGGTGTTCGCCGGGTTCAATACCGAGCTCCCTTTGCTGACACGCATGCTGCTGGGCTTTTCTGGCTGGATGCAGCGCTGGTGGCCGCTGCTGGCGGTGCTGGTGGCCGCGGCGGTGCTGGCATGGCGTGCCTACCTGGCGACGCCGAACGGACGTTACCGTTGGGATCGCCGCAAGCTGCGGCTGCCGATTGTCGGCGGCATCATCCTCAAGGCCACGCTGGCGCGCTTTGCGCGCAGCTTTGCGCTTTCCAGCCAGAGCGGCATGCCACTGGTGCCGGCTCTGACCGTGGTGGCGAAGACGGTGGACAACGCCTATATTGGTAGCCGTATTGAGCAGATGCGCGACGGCATTGAGAGGGGCGCGAGCATCGCCAGTTGTGCGGCCAGTGTGGGCGTCTTCACGCCGGTGGTCATGCAGATGATCACGGTGGGTGAGGAGACGGGTGAGCTGGATTCGATGCTGTACGAGATTGCGGAGATGTACGAGCGAGAAGTGGACCAGAGCATCAAGGGCCTGTCGGCCGCTATCGAACCTGTCCTGCTGGCCGTGATATCCGGCTTGATGCTGGTGATGGCGCTTGGAATCTTCCTGCCTTTGTGGAACATGGGGCAGGCGGCCATGGGGCGTGGAGGCGGTTGATCGTGCGCGCCAGTTCCCTCTTCAACCAGCTTCAGCTCGGTCTGGGGCGCCAGCTGATCATGGGCTGCATGGTGATCGGCACCATGTCCGTGCTGGTGGTGAAGTCGGGGGAGCGCGACTTTGGCGAGGTGCAGGCGCAGGTTGAAGGCGCGGCGATCAAGACCAACCTGGGCGGCTTGCGCACCGC
>CALRMF020000113.1:0-8867 GCA_943369035.1 Curvibacter sp. AEP1-3 | reverse complement strand
CAAAGTGCCTCCACCGTGGCGGTGCAAGGCGGCGAAGTGGTGGCCCAGGTGGTGGACACCATGAAGGGCATCAACGAGTCGAGCCGCAAGATCAACGACATCATCAGCGTGATCGATGGCATCGCCTTCCAGACCAACATCCTGGCGCTCAATGCAGCCGTGGAAGCGGCACGCGCCGGCGAGCAGGGCCGTGGCTTTGCGGTGGTGGCCGGTGAGGTGCGCAGCTTGGCCGGTCGTTCCGCCGAGGCGGCAAAGGAGATCAAGCAGCTGATCACCGACAGCGTGGAACGCGTGGAGCAAGGTTCGGCCCTGGTGGACCAGGCTGGCAGCACCATGAACGAAGTGGTGACCAGCATCCGCCGCGTGACGGACATCATGGCCGAGATCAGCGCCGCCAGCGCCGAGCAGAGCGCCGGTGTGGCGCAGGTGGGCGAGGCGGTGACGCAGATGGACCAGGCCACGCAGCAGAACGCGGCGCTGGTGGAAGAAATGGCGGCCGCCGCCGGCAGCCTGCGCAGTCAGGCGCAGGAGCTGGTGCAGGCGGTGGCGGTGTTCAAGCTGGCGCAGCGCTGAGCCGGCGCGCGCGGGGTCAGGATGCGGCGCGCCCGAGCGCACGCATCTTGCCCTGCCACTTGCGCACGCCGGGTTCGCCCAGCTTGTCGACCATGCCCACCAGCGTCTCGTTGACGGGCGCGATGCCGACGAAGCCCAGGATGTTGCGCTCCAGCGATTTCAGGCTGTGGGCGCGGAAGTACCAGCGGTACACGAGGGCCGGCATGCCCATGGTGACCACCACGCGCGCGCTGCGCCCCGTGAGGCCCTTACGGCCGAAGGGGTTGCTGCCTTCGGCCGAAAAGGCAAAGCCGGGCCGCGCCACCTGCTCCAGAAAGCCCTTGAGCAGCGCCGGCATGTCACCCAGCCAGAGCGGAAAGAACAGCACCAGGTGCTGGGCCCAGGCAATGTCGTCCTGCGCCGGCTGCAAGGCGGCCGGCAGCTCGCCATGCTCCCAGGCCTGTTGGCTGCGCAGCAGCGGGAAGTCGAGCTGGGCAACGTTGATCTGCCGCACTTCGTGGCCGGCGGCCTGCGCGCCTTCGGCATAGGCGTCGGCCAGCGTGTGGCACAGGTGCGGGGTGACGGCGTCCGGGTGGCCCTGGACCAAGAGGATACGTTGGGCGGCCATGGTGTTTCTCCAGCGGTGGCAACGGCCCGATGCTGGCACGGCGCAGCCAGCCTGTCCATGCGGCAGGTCAAATGCTATTGTTTTGATAGCTGGCGGCACATATCCCGCAAGGACGCAAAGCCAATTGGATGCCCCCTACAATGCAGGTCCGTTCTGACCCTGCACCGCGCTCCTGCATGACCCCCACCGACACCCCCGAGCTCTTCATCGGCCGCGCCGAGCCTTTCGAACAGCAATTCGACGCCTGGTCTAACCAGCCGCTGCTGCACTCGATGGAGCAGGGCGGCGTGAACTGGCCGAGCTCGTGCCGCAACGGCACCTGCCGCACCTGCATCGGCAAGCTGGAGGCCGGCACGGTGCGCTACGAGATCGAGTGGCCGGGCCTGACGCAGGAAGAAAAGGACGAAGGCTACGTGCTGCCCTGCGTGGCCCACCCCTGCTCGGACGTGGTGCTGCGCGAGGGCTACTGAGCACGGCCCGCGCGAGGCGGCAAGCTCAGGTGCGCCCTCAGGCGCCCTCTCCGACGTTGGCTCAGGCGTTCAGCGTGCCACGCAGCAGCTCGGGCAGGCGGTCCACGCTCATGCGAAAGCCGCAGGCCTGCGCATGGCCGCCGCCGCCCATGCTCTCGGCCAGCGGAATGCAGTCGTAGTCGCGCTGCGAACGCAGGCCGGCCTTCACCACGCCGTTGCCGGCGGCGCTCCACAGCAGCGCGAAGGTGCCGCTCTGCTTGGACAGGATGTCACCCACCAGGCTGTGGAACATGCCGGGGGCGTTGACCATCAGGCCCGACACGCCGTTGAAGACCAGCGGCTGCGCGCCGGCGGCGATGTCGGCGCACAGCTTGCGGTACTTCTCGTCCATGGCGGCGCCGCGGGCCATGAAGTCCTGCAGCTGCGCGGCCGAGAAGGAAGCGATTTCGGCCCAGCGCTCGAAGGTCTGGGTTTCCATGTCGAGCGCGGCGAGGAAGGCGGCGCTTTCCTCGAACTCCCATTTCCAGATGTCGCGGTCTTCGATGTAGCGCACCAGGTCGGGCAGCGTGCGGTCTTTCTGGAAAAACTCCCAGGCCAGACGCGAGCCGGACTTGCCCATGTCGAAGTGCACCACGCCGCAGCGGCAGGCAAAGCCGGTGAGTTTCTCGGCCGCGCTCTTGTGGTGGTCGAGCATGACGAGCTTGGCAGCGCGCTGCTCGATCTCGCGCATCAGCGCCTCATCAAACGAGAAGTCGAGGATGTAGACCGCGCGGCCGTCGAGCGGCGGCAGGTCGGCCACGCTTTGCACATCGCCATGGTCGAGGCCATGGAACTCGGCGCGGCCCTCGTAGTAGAGCCAGGCCGCCAGCGCAGCGGCAAAGCCGTCCGGGCAGCGGGCGTGGTAGAGAACGAGGGGATCGGGATCGTGACGGTCAGGGGAGACTAACAGGGCCAACGGCAAAATCGTTTTTTTCATGGGTGCCGATTGTCGCTGTTCTGCACCCCGCTCACGGGCACATCGACCCCGCAGGTTTGTGCTAGAGCTTGATCTTCACCGTCTTGATCTTGCGCGCTGGCGGTTTGCTGCCGGGCCGGGCCGGGCCGCGAGCCGCCCCGGGCGCAGCAGGCCGGGGGCCGGCCTTGCGGGCCGGCGCCTTGGCGGCGGGTTTGCCAGCAGCCTTCGGCGTGCCCTTGCCCGCCGTCCTGGGCGCGCCCTTGCCGGGCGGTGGCGGCAGCGGCTTCTTCAGCCGGATCAGGCCTTCGCTGGCCAGGGCTTCCTTGCGCAGCTGGCGCTCCGCATCGAGCTTCTTGCCCTCGGCCAGCCACTGGGCAAACTCGGCCGGCGTCTCCAGCGTGATGCGGCCGATGCGCGCGGCGCGGAAGTCCGCCAGCACCACCTCGGCGGCCTTCTGCAGGTTGACACGCGCGCCGGGCAGCAGTGCGCCGCTCTTGCGGCCGATCTCTTCCAGCAACTGCTCGTCGCTCAGGCGGGCCACGTCGTCGAGCTTGTAGCGCGCCGCCAACTGGGCGGAGTAGGGTGTCTTGAGGTAGTCGAGCAGCTCCAGCGCCACTTCGGCTTCGTCGAAGGCGTTGCGACCCACGGCGCCGCTGGCGGCCAGGTTGTAGCCGCTCTTGGCCACGATGATGCGCGGCCACAGCATGCCGGGCGTGTCGTAGAGGTAAAAGTCGTCGGCCAGCGTGATGCGCTGCTCCATGCGGGTGACGCCGGCCTCGTCGGCCGCCTTGGTGGCGCGCCGGCCGACCAGGGTGTTGATGAGGGTGGACTTGCCCACGTTGGGAATGCCGCAGATCAGCACCCGCATGGGCTTGACCATGCCGCCGCGCGTGGGCGCCAGTTCATGGCAGGCGGTGATCAGGGCCTTGGCCGGCGCGGCCATGCCGGCGTCCAGCGCCACGGCGCGCGTCTTGGGCCGGGCGTTGTAGTGCGCCAGCCATTCGGCAGTGCGTTTCGGGTCGGCCAGGTCCTGCTTGTTGAGCACCTTGAGCGTGGGCTTGTGCGCCGTGAGGGAGGCCAGCATGGGGTTGGCGCTGGAGCCGGGCAGGCGCGCGTCGAGCATCTCGATGACCACGTCGATGCGCTTGATGCGGTCTTCGATCGCCTGCTTGGTCAGGTGCATGTGCCCTGGGAACCACTGGACGGCCATGGTGTTCTTCTTCTCTCGGTCTGTGAATGGACTGCATTGTGACGCAGGTGCGCGCAGCCGATAATCTGCCCCCATGACCCAGCCGAGCCACCGCCCCTCGCGCCAGCGCGACCAAGCCGATACCGACCTGCTGATCAAGGGCATTGTGGTGGCCCTGATTGGCCTGGCGGTGCTGGTGGCCCCGGCCTTCATGGCGCCCGGCCCCTTGCGCGCCACGGTGGTGGAGTCGTATCTGGTGGGCTGGTTTGCGCTGCTGCTGGGCGCGGCCTTCGTGGCCCAGGCGCTGGTAAGGCGCATGAAAAAGCGCCGCGAAGGCGGCGCTGGTCAGTGAGTTGGGGACGGGTGAACGGGGCCGGTTCAGGCCTTTTCGTCCAGCAGGCGGCCCATCATCTTCTTTTCGGTCTGGATCACCTTGAGGTTGGCGTCGAAGGCGTAACCAGCGCTCTTCTGCTCCACCAGGTCCTTGTTCAAGGCCTCGCCCTCGACCGGGGCGCGACGCACATGGGCCGTGGTGCCACCGGGCTCGGTGGCCTGCTGCGTCACCTCCTGCCGGCGGAACTTGTCGGTCTGCACATTGGCCAGGTTGTGCGCCGACGCATTCATGCGCGTCTGCGCAGCGCTGAGACCGGTCTGGGCAATGGAAGTGGCGTTCATGGGGGTGTCCTGCAAGGCTTATCGGCACTGTAACAAGCCACTTGGGGGCCGGAAAGCCGGAGTTTGTAACAATTCATGTCCAAACCGCCTGTCCCATGTCCGATTCCGTCTCGCCCCAACTGGCCGCCGCCCAGGCCCTCTTCACCGAACTGCAGCAACGCGCCCAGGCCGCCGGCATCACCCTGCGCCCGCCGCCACCCACCCCCACCACCTGCTGCGGCCGCGGCTGCAACGGGTGCGTCTGGGAAGGTTTTTATGCGGCGGTGGACTACTGGCGCGAGGAGGCGGAGTTGGTGTTGCAGGGCTGAATATCCCCCAAATGCGTGTTGCACTGCTTGTTGGTCTCTGCTACGGACTACTCAGTCTCATCACCTACGTCGTCTACGCGCTGGACAAGTCCGCCGCACGACGGGGTGGCTGGCGTGTGCCTGAGCGCAGGCTGCACCTTCTGGCGCTGCTGGGGGGCTGGCCGGGTGCACTGCTGGCCCGGCACTGGCTGCGCCACAAGTCACGCAAGCCAGGGTTCTCCGCCATGTTCTGGTTCACGGTGTTGGGCAATGTGGCCATGGTCGCGCTGCTGACGTTCGCGCCGGGTCGTCCCGGGCACTGGCTGGATTGAACACCGACTTTCGTCAAGCACGCGGCGCCCTCCGTTTGCAAAAAGGCGCGGAGTCAGTAAAGTGAAATTGCTGGCCGCCCCAGGGCATCAGCGGGCTGATCGCCCCAACATCTCACCCAAGGGAGACTCCGATGCGAACTGCACGAAACAGGTTTCTTGCGTTATTCGCCGCACTGCTACCGGCGTTGCTATGCGTTTCAGCGCTCGCTCAAGGCTCCGGCACGGCCGCCCCAACTCGCCAGTCGCTGAGCGCCACACCTGACGGCAAGTTCCTGGTGGACGCCAACGGCAAGAAGCGGTTGCAGTACCTGGACGTCGCCCAGGCCTTCGTGCCGATGGTGACGGACGATGGAGCCAAAGCCCAGTCGTCACTGAACCGCGAGCCGCTGGCGGCCCGCGGCCTGACCTTCTACCCCTGCAACTGCCGCGACGAATGCATCCGCTGGGATGCCAATGGCAACTGCCTCGGCACCTACCGGACCTGCGACATCTGCGTCAAGGGCAGCAACGACTAGCTAGCTGCCCGCGCGCGGCAGCATGGCCATGGCGCGCGCCACCTCATGCGTGCCTTGCGCGCTGCCGCTGCCGGGCACCATGTCGTTGCTGCGGTCGGTCACTTGCGCCAGCTGGGCGGCCAGCGTGCTGTCGGCGTCTTGGTCGAGGCCGATCCAGGCGCCCTGCGTCATCGTGATGTGGGCCGCCTCGACGCTGCCGGCGCCGGCGCACAGCGTGGTGCGCGTGGGCGCGGCTTCGCTGGCCAGCACCAGCATGGCGGGCACCACGGCCTCGGGTTGCAGCGCGCGCAGCACCTCGGGCGTCATGATGTCTTCGGTCATGCGCGTGGCAGCCGTGGGCGCCAGGCAGTTGACACGGATGTCGTGCTTGGCGCCTTCGAGCGCCAGCGTCTGCATCAGGCCCACCAGCGCCAGCTTGGCGGCGCCGTAGTTGCTCTGGCCGAAGTTGCCGTACAGGCCGGTGGACGAGGTGGTCATGACGATGCGGCCGTACTTCTGCGCCGTCATGATGGGCCAGACGGCCTTGGTGCAGTGCACGGCGCCCATCAGGTGCACATCCAGCACCAGACGGAAGTCGGCCAGGTCCATCTTGGCAAAGGTCTTGTCGCGCAGGATGCCGGCGTTGTTGACCAACACATCCACCCGGCCCCAGGTATCCATGGCCTGCTGCACCATGGCCTGCACAGCGTCGAAGTCGGTCACCGACGCGGCGTTGGCAATCGCCTCACCACCGGCGGCGCGGATCTCGTCCACCACCGCCTGCGCGGCCGTGGCCGAGCCGCCCGAGCCGTCACGCGCGCCGCCGAGGTCGTTGACCACCACTTTCGCGCCACGTCGGGCCAATGCCAGCGCATGCTGCTTGCCCAGGCCGCCGCCGGCGCCGGTGACGATGGCCACGCGGCCCTTGAAATCGATCATGCTGTCTCCTTGGAAATGCGGGTCTTTAATGCCGGCAAATCTTAAGCGACGCCGCGCGGCAGCGCGGTCGCATGACGGACAGGTGCTTCAGTCGCCGGCGCGGCGTTTGAGCCAGCGCATCAGGCCACCCACCAGCGGCAGCTTCTCGTACAGTTCTTCGGCCGCGTCCCAGTAGTCGCGGTGGTGGCAGATGCGGCCGTCCGGCGCGAGCTTCAGATGCGTGGCGCCGTGGATGACCTGCGCCTGCTGCGGGCTGAAGCGCTTGAAGCGGAAATGGAAGTCCCAGCTCAGCATGGCCTGGTTGCCCTCGACCACACGCGCCGTGATGACGAAGCGCGGCTCGTGCAGGTGCTCGTACATGTGGCCGAAGATGCGGCTGATGGCGGGCACGCCCCGCACCTCGTTGAACGGATCCTTGAAGTAGGCGTCGTCGGTGTAGAACTCGGCGAAGCGCTGCACGCTGTCAGGCGTGAGGGTTTCGAAGAAGACAACGATGCGTTCGATGGCGTGGCTCATGGCAGACCGTGCGGTTCACAGACCGGTGAATTTTCGGACCAGCGGAAAGTACAGACGATAAGGCAGCAGGCGCAGCAGCTTGAGCCAGCGCGTGAAGCGCTTCGGGTAGTGGATCTCGAAGTCACCCCGCGCCCAGCCGGCCAGCATGGCCTGTGCCGCCTGCTCCGGCGTGATGAGCGCCGGCATCTTGAAGCTGTTCTGCGCCGTCAGCGGCGTTTCCACAAAACCCGGATTGACCACGCTCACGCCCAGGCCCAGCGGCTGCAGGTCAAGGTAAAGCGTTTCAGCCAGGTTGATCAGGGCTGCCTTGGTGGGGCCATAGGCTAGGCTTTGCGGCAGGCCGCGGAAACCCGCCACGCTGCTGACCAGACTGAGGTGACCGCGGCCGCGCGCGCGCAGTGCCGGCAACACGGCGTCCAGCAGGTAGAGCGCGCCGAGGTAGTTGACGCGCTGGTGCGCCAGCATCTCCTGCAGGTCGTAGTCCGTGGCGCGCTGTGCCTTGTAGTAGCCGGCGCAGTAGAGTACGAAGTCCAGCGGTTGGCGTGCCTCGATCTGCTGCGCCGCAGCCCGCAGCTCGGCCACATCGGTCACATCCAGCGGCAGTGCCACGGCGCGCGGCTGGCCCTGGGCATCGACGCCCGGATGCTGGACCACCCAGTCGGCCAGGGCTTGGGCATTGCGCGCCGAGACGAACACCGTGGCACCCTGCGCGTGCAGGGCCGAGGCCACCGCACGGCCGATGCCGCTGGAGGCCCCCACCACCCAGACCGCCTTGCCGGCCCATTGCTGCAGCGGCGGATTGAAACTCATGACGCGCGCTTCACGAAGGACAGCGTGACCTCACCCAGCCGCACACCAAACTTGCTCATGGTGGCGCGGTTGAGCATGACGCGCTCGTCCATCAGGTACATCCAGTCGTCAAACTGCACCTCGATGATGCGGCCGTCCACCGGCAGGCTCAGCGTATAGGCCCAGTAGAAGGCATTGCCCTGCTCTTCGCCCTGCGCCACCCCCACCACGTCGTCGGCGCGGCCGCTGTAGCGGCCCTGGCCGTTGCTGCCGGGTTCGCGCTGCAGGCGCCAGATGCGCTTCTGTGTGCTGCCGTCGGAGTAGGTGAAGTCCTCGTCCAGCACACCGATTTCGCGCCCCGGCTCGCCCTGCCAACGGCAATTCATCACCACGGTGAAGCGCTTGACCACCTTGCCGCCGCGGTCGGTGAAGACGCCATATGCGTCGAGCGTGCCGTTGAAGTAGCGCCGCAGGTCGAGTTGAGGCTTCTCGTTCGCGTAGTCCGCGATCCTGGGTGTCGAGCAACCGGCCAGCAGGCCGGTGCCGAGCGCGGCCGAGCCGGCCAGCAAAAGACGTCGTTTCATGGGTTTCCTTTCAGACCCTCGGGTCGGATGAAGAAGCGGTACAGCAGGCCGGCCGCCAGCAGCTTGAGGGCGCAGGGCAGCAGGCAGTAGGCGTAGCTCAGGGCCTGCAGCGCCTGCGGCTCACGCGTGCCCGGCGCGTAGCCGGCCAGGGCCAGCAGCGGCAGCGCCAGGCCGGCGGCCAGCGCCAGGTTGAGCTTGGTGGCAAAGGCCCACCAGCCGAAGTAAGCGCCCTGGGTCTGGCCCAGGTCGCCGGCGCGGCCAATCAGGCCCGCCAGCATGGCGCCGGGCAGCGCCAGGTCCGCCCCCAGCGCCAGGCCGGACAGCATGCAGATGACCAGGAAAGTCCACGCATCACCCGCGCCCAGCGTGGCCGCCCCCACGAACACCACTACCGCCAGCCCCATGCCGGCCAGCCAGCTGCGCGCCAGACCGAAGCGGCGCACACCGCGCAGCCACA
>CALRMF020000112.1:0-8926 GCA_943369035.1 Curvibacter sp. AEP1-3 | reverse complement strand
TGGCAGTCTCCGGTGCGCGGCGGTCAATAGAAGATCCAGTCGCGGTTGCTGCGCGGCAGGCTGCGCAGCGACGCAAAGGCGGCGGTCACGCCGCGAACCAGCAGGTACAGGCCGAAGCCGGCAAGAACGATCCACATGGCAATTTCCTTTCTTCGCACGACTGTGCGAAATTTGGGTGGACAAACGGGTGGGGCATGGTGAATGCAAGGGAAGGGTGGTCAGGCCCGGTAGCTTTGCAGCAGGCGCTGCCAAGTGGCCAAGGCGCGGTCGGCGGCGGTCGGGTCACGCAGGAAGCGGGCGTCGTGCAGCAGGCCGATGGCAATGCCATAGATTTCGCCCACCAGCTGCTCGGGCATGGTGTCGGCCTTCAGGTGGCCGGCTTCCACCGCCTGCAGCACGGTACGGCGCAGGGCCGCGCGCCAGCGCGTGATCTCCTGCAACAGCAGGTCGCGCAACTCGCCCTCGCGGTCGTCCAGCTCGAAGGCGCCGGGGATGTAGATGCAGCTGTTGCTGACCTCCGTCACGCTCAGCCGTGCAATCCAGCGGCGCACGATCTCGTCCAGCCGCGGCAGGCCCTTGGGCTTCTGCATGGCGGGGGCAAACACGTCGGCCAGGAAACGCCGGCCGAACTCTTCGACCACCGCCTTCTGCAGCGCCTCGCGCGAGCCGACGCGGGAGAACACGCCGCTCTTGGACAGCCCGATGCGGTCGGCCACAGCCTGTAGCGTCAGCGCTTCCAGCCCCTCGGCCGCGGCCAGGTCGACCCCGGCGCCGACAATGGCGGCGCGGGTCAGTTCGCTCTTGGCAGTCTTGGCATCGAGGCGCATGAACTGAAATTTAGCACAACTGTCCGAAATTGCAAGCCAACGAAGAGGGCACCTGCCGCTACGGGAAAATCCGGGGGTGGTTTGTCGCCGCTGCGGCTGCGGCGCGCCGAAGGCTCGTGCCATGATGAAACGCATGAGCGCACCCTACATCCCCCAGATCCGCCTGTACCAGAACTGGCTGCGTGAGCAGCGCGGCCTGAGCTTTGACAGTTATGACGCGCTGTGGCGCTGGTCCACCACCGAGCTCGATGCCTTTTGGCAGAGCATCTGGGACTATTTCGATCTGCAGTCACCCACGCCGCACAGCGCGGCGCTGGCCGAGAACGTCATGCCCGGCGCGCGCTGGTTCCCGGGCGCGCAGGTCAACTACGTGCAGCAGGTGTTCCGCCATGTCGAGGCGGCGCATGCCGCCGGCCTCCCGGCGCTGGTGAGCCACAACGAACAGAGCCTGGAAGCGGGGCTGCCGGCACGCGAGCTGAGCTGGCCGGAGCTGCGGCGTCAGGTGGCCTCGCTGGCGCTGCACCTGCAGGCCCAGGGGCTGCAGCCGGGCGACCGCGTGGCGGCCTACCTGCCCAACATTCCCGAAGCCATGATCGCCTTCCTGGCGGTGGCCAGCCTCGGTGGCGTGTGGAGCATCTGCGCGCCCGACATGGGCACGGCGGCGGTGCTGGACCGCTTCAGGCAGATCGAGCCCAAGGTGCTGATCGCCTGCGACGGCGTGCGCTATGGCGGGCGTGACGTCGACCGCCGCGAGGTGGTGGCCGAGCTGCGGGCCGCGCTGCCGAGCGTGCAGCACGTGATCGTGCACGACAACCTGGGGCTGCAGCCGACTGCTCCTGAATCCATAGCGGACTACGCCCTGTTGAAGAGTGCCACGGCCCGAAATGATGCCCAGACTGCAGCCTACACGCCGCGCTGGCTGCCGTTCGACCATCCGCTGTGGATCGTCTATTCCAGCGGTACCACCGGTTTGCCCAAGCCCATCGTGCATGGCCATGGCGGCACCGTGCTGGTGGCGATGGCGCTCAAGGTACTGCACAACGACGTGGGTTGCAGCTACGCCGACAACTCCCGGGGCGAGCGCTACCACTGGTACAGCACCACCGGCTGGGTGATGTGGAACGCGCAGATGAGTGGCCTGCTCAACGGCACCACCTGCTGCATCTTCGACGGCAGCCCGGGCGGCCGCACGGTCGATGCGGCCGGCAACAGGCAGGCGCCGGACTGGCGCACGCTGTGGCGCTTTGCTGCCGATGTGCGCGCCACCTTCTTTGGCGCCGGCGCGGCTTTCTACGCCAACTGCCAGAAGGCGGGTGTCGACCTGACGCGCATCGACGGCCTGCGCCAGGTGCGGGCGCTGGGCAGCACCGGCTCGCCCTTGAGCGAGGAGGCGCAAGCGTGGGGCAGCGGGCAGTTTGCCAGCCTGGGCACCCCCGACATCTGGTGGTGCAACATCTCCGGAGGCACCGACTTTGCCGGGGCCTTCATCGGCGGCAACCGTGAACTGCCACAGGTGCCGGGCCAGATGCAATGCCGCCTGCTCGGTTGCGCCGTGGAAGCATGGAACGAACGGGGCGAGCCGGTGGTCGATGCTGTCGGGGAGCTGGTCTGTGCCCAGCCCATCCCCAGCATGCCGCTGTACTTCTGGAACGACAAGGACAACGTGCGCTATCTGGGCAGCTATTTCGACATGTACCCGGCCGGCCACGGCCGCCAGCCGGGCGGTGGCGACGGCCCGGCCGCCATGGGGCCGGCGTGGCGCCATGGCGACTGGCTGCGCATCACGCCCGCCGGCGGCTGCATCATCTACGGCCGCAGTGACGCCACCATCAACCGCCACGGCCTGCGCATGGGCACCAGCGAGCTCTACAGCGCGGTGGAGGCGCTACCGGAGGTGCTGGACTCGATGGTCGTGGACCTGGAATACCTCGGGCGCGAGAGTTACATGCCGCTGTTTGTGGTGCTGCGTGAGGGGTACACGCTCGACGCTACCATGAAGGCGCGCATCAATGACGCCATCAAGAACGCGCTGTCGCCGCGTTTCGTGCCTAACGAGATCTTCCAGGTGGCCGAGATCCCGCGCACCCTGACTGGCAAGAAGCAGGAGCTGCCGATCAAGAAGCTGCTGCTGGGCCAGCCGCTGGAGAAGGTGGTGAACAGGGATGCGATGGCCAACCCGGCGTGCCTGGCATGGTACGAGCGTTTTGCGACGCAATATACGGCCAGCGAAGCAGGGAGATGACATAGACCTTGTCCGGGGCTGGCGGTGCCGCCCAGAGGCAGGCGCTATCCGCTCTGCCTCATGGTTCACACGCCCACGCTGCTGCTGGTCAACGCGCTCGTCATGGCCACCTTGGCCATCTGCCTCGGACTGGTGGCTCAGCGTGGCCAGCGTGACGGCCTGCGCATCTGGGCCGGCGCCCTGGCTGCCCACAGCGGCGCCTACTTCCTCTTCGGCCTGCGTGGCGTCGCCAGCGACTGGTTGACAGTCTGGCTGGCCAACGTCCTGCTGGCCGCCAGCTTCGCGCTCATGCTCGAAGGGCTGCACCAGTTCCAGCAGGTGGCCGTGCGTCGCCTCCTGGTCTGAGCCCCGGTGCTGGCGGCGGCGCTGTTCTTTGCGTTGTTCCTTGATGACCCCCGCCTGCGCCTGCTGCTGGGTTCGACGCTGTCATGCCTGCAGCTGCTCCAGCTGAGCCGGCAACTCGGCGCGCGTTGGCAGCAGACGGCCGGCCAGGGCAAGTACTTCGTCCAGATTGCCTTCGTTCTCGTGGCGCTGATGCTGGCCCTGCGGGCGGCGGCCGTCCTGGTGGGCGTGACACAGTTCACCAGCGTCAAGGACTCCAACCTGATCCAGGCGGCCACCTTCCTGATGGCGACGGTTGCCATGATGCTGGCCAATCTGGGCATGATCGTGATGACCAAGGAGCGCGCCGATGAATGCAACCGCACGCTGGCACTGGTGGATGCGCTGACCGGCCTCTACAACCGTCGCCACATCCAGCAGTCGCTGACTCAGCAGATCGCTCGGGCCCGGCGCCAGCACCTGCCGCTTTCACTGCTGATGCTGGACATCGATCACTTCAAGCACGTCAACGACAGCCACGGGCACCAGAGCGGCGACAAGGTGCTGCGGGACCTGGCGACCTGCATCAAGGAGCGCGTGCGGACCCAGGACACGGTGGGCCGCTGGGGTGGCGAGGAGTTCATCGTTCTGCTGCCCGACACCGACGCGGCAGGTGCTGAGGCTCTGGCCGAGCAGTTGCGACAGGCCGTGGAGCGCTGGCGGTTTGTCTCATTGCAGGCGCAGCCGATTCCGCTGACCATCAGCATTGGCGTGCATGCCCTGGCAGAAGGCGAGGGATCGGATGAACTGGTCGGCGTGGCCGACCGCGCGCTCTATCTGGCCAAACAGCACGGCCGCAACCGCGTCGAGCAGCTATGAACGTATGGGGTTCACGATGGCGCCTGCTGTCGTAGCCAGGTGGCGAAGGCCGCCAGGGCCGGGCGAGGCTCGCCGCGCTCGGGCGTCACCAGCCAGTAGGCGCGTCCGCTCCTGAGTGGTTTCGGGCAGGCGACCACCAGTTCGCCGCGGGCCAGCTCGGGCTCGATCAGCAGGCGCGGTACCAGCGCCAGGCCCAGGCCTTCGGCCGCGGCGGCGGCGGTCATGGAGTACAGCTCGTAGCGCGGGCCGGCCAGCGCCAGCGGGGCCTCCACGCCCATGGCCTCGAACCACTGGCGCCAGGCCTCGGGCCGGGTGCTCTGCTGCAGCAACGGCAATGCCGCCAGGTCGCGCGGCTGCAGGCGCATGCGGCCGCGCAGCAGGGCCGGGGCGCACACTGGCACCACCTCTTCCTCGATCAGCAGCGTGGCCTGCGTGCCGGCCCAGTTGGCCACCTGCTCCGGCGTGCCGGAGTACAGCGCGGCATCGAACTCGGTGTCGGCAAACAGGAACGGACGGGTGCGCGTCTCGATGTGCACCACCAGCTCGGGGTGGGCGGCAGCCAGGGCGGGCAGGCGCGGCAGCAGCCAGCGGGTGGCGAAGGTGGGTACCGCCGCCAGCGCGAGGGTGCCGGCGCTGCCCTGGCGCGACATGGCCTCCAGCGTGTCGCGCTCCAGCGCCTGCAGGCGCGGCGCGATCTGGCGCGCATAGTCGGCGCCAGCCGGGGTCAGTGCCACGCCGTGGCGCGTGCGGCGAAACAGCGCCAGCCCGAGGAACTCCTCCAGCGCACCGATCTGGCGCGACACCGCGCTTTGCGTCAGCGCCAGTTCCTGCGCCGCGCGCGTGTAACTCTCGTGCCGGGCGGCGGCGTCGAAGCAGGCCAGGGCTTGCAGCGAGGGGATCTTGCGGCGCATGGTGTGCGGAATATACACAACTGACGGTCATGATCGCTGTGTTTTTACCTTTGGACATGCCTCAAGATATGCAGAACAGGCATGTCTGGATGAAAAATCCTCGTTTGCCGGCCCTGTCGCGAGCCCGTACCATGGCGCAACTTTCAGGAGAACCTTCATGGCCAAAGCCACCTTCCAATGGAATGACCCCTTTCTGCTCGACCAGCAGCTGACCGATGACGAGCGCATGGTGCGTGACGCTGCGGCGGCCTATTGCCAGGACAAGCTGGCCGCGCGCATGCCCGAGGCCTTCCGCCAGGAAAAGACCGACGCTGCCATCTTCCGCGAGATGGGCGAGCTCGGCCTGCTCGGCCCGACCATTCCCGAGCAGTACGGCGGCCCCGGCCTGAACTATGTGGCCTACGGTCTGATCGCCCGCGAGGTGGAGCGCGTGGATTCCGGCTACCGTTCGATGATGAGCGTGCAGTCCTCGCTGGTGATGGTGCCGATCTTCGAGTTCGGCACCGAGGCGCAGAAGCAGAAGTACCTGCCCAAGCTGGCCACGGGCGAGTGGATCGGCTGCTTCGGCCTGACCGAGCCGGACCACGGTTCCGATCCGGCCTCCATGGCCACGCGCGCCTACAAGACGGCTGGGGGATACCGCCTCAAGGGCAACAAGATGTGGATCTCCAACAGCCCGATCGCCGACGTGTTCGTGGTCTGGGCCAAGGAGGTCAGCGAGGGCGGCGCCGTCGGCCCGATCCGCGGCTTCGTGCTGGAAAAGGGCATGAAGGGCCTGAGCGCTCCCGCCGTGCACGGCAAGGTGGGTCTGCGCGCGTCCATCACCGGTGAGATCGTGATGGACGACGTCTTCGTGCCGGAAGAGAACGCCTTCCCTGAGGTGCAGGGCTTGAAGGGCCCCTTCACCTGCCTGAACTCGGCGCGCTACGGCATTGCCTGGGGCGCTTTAGGCGCCGCGGAAGACTGCTGGTTCCGCGCCCGCCAGTACGTGCTGGACCGCAAGCAGTTCGGCCGCCCGCTGGCTGCCAATCAGCTGATCCAGAAGAAGCTGGCCGACATGCAGACCGAGATCGCGCTGGGCCTGCAGGGCTGCCTGCGCCTGGGCCGCATGAAGGACGAGGGCACGGCCGCGGTGGAAATCACCTCCATCCTCAAGCGCAACTCCTGCGGCAAGGCGCTGGACGTCGCCCGCATGGCGCGCGACATGATGGGCGGCAACGGCATCTCTGACGAGTTCGGCGTGGCGCGCCACCTGGTGAACCTGGAGGTGGTCAACACCTATGAGGGCACGCATGACATTCATGCGCTGATCCTGGGTCGCGCCATCACGGGTATTGCTGCCTTCAATTGAAGCACCCCCGAGACGCTTCGCGTCTCCCCCTCAAGGGGGCGCTCCCGGCGGACTGGCAAAGCCAGCTCCGCGGGAGCCCTGGAACGACGGCCGGCTGCGCGGCCTGGAAGCGTGACACGTGCCGAATGACGGAGAACTCAAATGACTCAAGCAGCAGCGCTACCGCATATCAAAGTGCTGGACCTCTCCCGCGTGCTGGCCGGACCGTGGTGCACGCAGATCCTGGCCGACCTCGGTGCGGACGTGGTCAAGGTCGAACGACCCGGTGCCGGTGACGATACGCGCCACTGGGGCCCGCCCTTCCTGAAGGACGCACAGGGGCAGGACACCGAACACGCCGCCTACTACACCTGCGCCAACCGCAACAAGCGCTCCATCACGGTGGACCTGGCGCACCCGGACGGTCAGGCGCTGATCCGCCAGATGGCGTCGCAGAGCGACGTGCTGGTGGAGAACTTCAAGGTCGGTGGCCTCAAGCACTACGGGCTGGACTACGAAAGCCTGAAAGCCATCAACCCGCGCCTGATCTATTGCTCGGTCACCGGCTTCGGTCAGGACGGGCCCTATGCCGAGCGTGCCGGCTACGACCTGATGATCCAGGCCATGAGCGGCATGATGAGCATCACCGGCCGCGCCGACGGCACACCTGGCGGCGGCCCGCAGCGCGTCGGCGTGGCACTGACCGACCTGTTCACCGGCGTCTATGCCGCCACCGCCATCCTGGCGGCGCTCGAAGTGCGCCACCGCACCGGCGAAGGCCAGCACATCGACATGGCGCTGCTCGACGTCGGCATGGCCATTCTGGCCAACCAGGCCGGCGGCTTCCTCAACACCGGCCGCGTGCCGCAACGCCAGGGCAACAGCCACCCGAGTCTGGCGCCGTATCAGGACTTCCCCACCCAGGACGGCGCCATGCTGCTGGCCATTGGCAACGACGGCCAGTTCGCACGCTTCTGCGCCGCCGCTGGCCGGCCCGAGTGGGCGACGGACGAGCGCTTCACCAGCAACACCCAGCGCGTGCGCCACCGAGAGGTGCTGATCCCGGCCATGGAGGAGGTCACGCGTACGCGCACCACCGCCGAGTGGGTGGCATTGCTGGAAGACAAGGCGGTGCCCTGCGGTCCGATCAACGACATCGGCCAGGCCTTCGCCGACGCCCAGGTGCAGGCCCGCGGTTTGGCATTGAATCAGCCTTCCAGCCCCGCAGCGCAAGCGCAAACCGCTATTGAATCCATAGCAACTGTGGCCAGCCCCCTGCGCCTGACGGCCACACCGCCAGTGCTGCGCCGGGCGCCCCCGGCGCTGGGCGAGCACACCGATGAAGTGCTGGCCGAGCTGGGTCTGGATGCGGCACGCATCGCCGCGCTGCACCAGGCCGGCGTGGTCTGAGCTTTCCGCTGGCGGGTGGGGCAGCGGACGACCTAGGGAATCCTCGGGGCTGCGACGTCACGCAAGTGACCACCGGGAAGCGCTCGGCTCTGCCATCCTTCCATGGCAGAACACGAGAGAACCACAGGAGACTCCCCGATGCGCCAACCCGTTCGTTCCACCTTGAGCCGCCGCCGCGTGCTGGCCGGCGCCGCAGCCATTGCAGCACCCGCCATCGTCAGCCCCTGGGCGCTGGCGCAGGACAGATACCCGAACCGGCCCATCACGCTGATCGCCCCTTGGCCCACGGGCGGCAGCAGCGATGCCGTGATGCGTGCCTTTGCCGAGAGCGCGGGTCGAGCGCTGGGCGGTACCGTGATCGTGGAGAACAAGCCGGGTGCCGGCGGCACGCTGGGCGCCGCCGCCATGGTGAATGCCAAGCCCGATGGCTACCTGCTGACCCAGCTGCCATTGGGTATCTACCGCATTCCGCACATGCAGAAGACGTCCTTCGACCCGGTGAAGGACATCACCCACATCGTCTGCCTGACCGGCTACACCTTCGGCCTGGCAGCGCGTCCTGACGCACCGTACAAGACCCTCAAGGAGATGGTGGCCTATGCCCGTGCCAACCCCGGCAAGGTGATGTACGGCCACACCGGTACCGGCACCACGCCGCACCTGGCGATCGAGGAGTTCGCCGCCAAGGCCGGCATCGAGCTGCAGGACATTCCCTACAAGGGCTCGGCCGAGATCATGCAGGCCATCCTCGGCGGGCACATTCCGCTCATGAGCGGCACCACCGAATTCGCGCCGCACGTAAAGGCCGGCAAGCTCAACCTGCTGGCGACGCTGGGCAGCAAGCGCAACAAGGCCTTCCCCGACGTGCCCACGGTGAAGGAGAGCGGCTGGGACACGGTGACCGAATCGCCGTTCGGCATCGGCGGCCCGAAGAACATGGACCCGGCGCTGGTGAAAGTGATCCACGACGCCTTCAAGAAGACGCTGGAAGACCCGCGGGTGCTGG
>CALRMF020000111.1:0-8964 GCA_943369035.1 Curvibacter sp. AEP1-3 | reverse complement strand
CAGCGGCATTGGCGCACCGCCTCTGCTGCGCTTCGTTGCGGTGTTGCTGTTTTCCATGCTGGGCGGCATGATCCCCGGCACCTTGTTCTCCCTTGCGGTACACCTGGCACCGAGCGAGCGCACGGTGTCCACCACGGTTGGCTGGATGCAGCAGCTGTCGTCGCTGGGGCAGTTTGCCGGCCCGCCGCTGGTGGCCTGGGTGGCTGCGGGTGTCGGCGGTTGGCAATGGACCTGGGGGGTCACGGGGGTGTGTTCCCTGGTCGGCATCGCCCTCGCGACCTGGCTCGGGCGGGAGGCGTATCGATGACAACGATGGATGAAGCCACCTTGGTGGCCACGGTGGTGCAGGACATGCAGCGCTGGCTGGAGCGCGCAGTCATCGGCTTGAACCTGTGTCCGTTTGCCAAGAGTGTGCATGTGAAGGGGCAGGTGCACTACGTGGTCAGTCTGGCCACCGATGCTGCATCCTTGCGCGACGAGTTGGCACGGGAATTGGCCGCCCTGCACGCCGCCGACCCGCAAGCGCGCGACACTACCTTGCTCATGGCACCGCGCTGCCTGCAGGACTTTCTGGATTTCAACGACTTCCTGGACGAAGCCGACACGGTGCTGAGCGAACTGGGTCTCGAAGGGGAGCTGCAGATTGCCAGCTTTCATCCCAGGTTCCAGTTCGCCGGCACGCGGGTGGACGACATCAGCAACTACACCAACCGCGCGCCCTATCCCACGCTACACCTGCTGCGGGAAGCCAGCATCGACCGTGCGGTAGAAGCCTTTCCCGAGGCGGAAGCGATTTACGAGAAGAACATGCAGACGCTGGAACAGCTTGGCGCTGAAGGCTGGGCCGCGCTACAGCTGGAAGCCCGCGCGTCAGCATCGCTCACACCGAAGAAGAAGGGGACGTCCTCATGAACGCACCCACCAAACGAAAGCCCGTTGCGATGGCCACGCCGGTTGCCGACCTGGCGGCTGAACTGCGACCCGGTCAGTCGATCGAACTGCTCAAGGAACTCCACATCCTGACGCGTGAGGGCAGGCTCAATCAGGACACGCGCCGCAAACTCAAGCAGGTCTACCACCTGTACCAGTTCATCGAAAAGCTGCTGCTTGAGCTGGAGGCTGAGTCGGCCGGACGTGATATCACCCTGGCCGACCACGGTGCTGGCAAGTCCTATCTGGGCTTCATCATCTACGACTTGTACTTCAAGCAGCGTGCGCAAGGGCATATCTACGGCATCGAGACCCGACCGGAGCTGGTGCAAAGGTCGCGCGAACTGGCAGCGCGGCTGGGATTCTCGCGCATGTCCTTTTTGAACCTTACGGTGGCCGAATCGGCCCATGCGGCGGAGCTGCCGGCGCAGATCGACGTCGTGACGGCACTGCACGCCTGCGACACGGCCACCGACGATGCCATTGCCTTCGGCCTGCAGAAGCGGGCGCGCTACATGGTGCTGGTGCCCTGTTGCCAGGCCGAGGTGGCGCGCGTGCTGAATTCCGGCAAGGCGCTCTCCTTGTCACGCACCCCGCTGGCCGAACTCTGGCGCCACCCACTGCACACCCGCGAGCTGGGCAGTCAGATCACCAATGTGCTGCGCTGCCTCTACCTGGAAGCCTGCGGCTACCAGGTGACGGTGACGGAACTCGTCGGCTGGGAACACAGTCTGAAGAACGAGCTCATCATTGCCCGCTACACCGGGCAGCGCAAGAAGGCGGCGGCGCAGCGGCTGCAGGCCATCCTGGAGGAGTTCGGACTGACTTCGCTGCTGCAGACGCGCTTTCGTTTGCCAGAGCGTCAACCGGCGCCCGAAGCCGGCGTTGGTAGTTAAGAGGCCGGCATTGCCGGTCGCTCTTTTGTGTTGCTTGGAAGATTTTTCAGGAAAAACGAACTATGAAACAGCTCTATGCCCTAGCGCTGGTCTTGGCCTTGTCGGCCTGTGCCAGCAGCAGTCCCGATGTGATTCAGCGCGCCGATGCGCAGCGCATGTCCGTGGTCGAAGACGGCGTTGTGGTGTCGGTACGTGCGGTGACCGTGGAAGGCAGTCAGTCCGGTGGCGGGGCGGTGACCGGTGGCGTGGTGGGCGGTCTGGCCGGCTACGGGGCGGGTGGTAATCAACGTGACAGCCAGGTCATCGGGGTCCTCGGTGCAGTGGCCGGGGCCGTGGCGGGTAACGCGATCGAGCGCATGAGCACGCGCGAAGACGCTTACGAGATTCTGGTTCAACTCAAGAACGGCGATCGGCGTGCGGTGGTACAGGCCAAGGGCACAGAAACCTTCGCAGCGGGTGATGCGGTAGTGCTTGTCACTTCCGGCGGCAAGGTCCGCGTGGCCAAGGCGCCCGCCAAGTGAAGAAACCAACCGGAAATTCGGGGGCTTAATTTGGGGTCGGATTCCAATATGATGAAGCTCATTCCGATTGAGATTCATCATGGCGCGCCTTCCTCGACTGACTGTTCCTGGTTACCCGCATCACGTTATCCAGCGCGGCAACAACCGTCAACCGATCTTCACTTCGGCGGCTGATCGCGACTTCTTCCTGGACTTGCTGGACGAGAACGCCCGCAAGTTTGGTGTGGTCATCCACGCCTACGTCCTGATGGACAACCATTTCCATCTGTTGGTGACGCCGCAGGCCGACACCGCACTGCCGCAAATGATGCAGGCCGTCGGGCGGCGTTATGTGCGTTATTTCAACGACCGTCAGCAGCGGACTGGCACGCTCTGGGAAGGGCGCTACAAATCGACCCTGGTGCAGGCCGAGCACTACCTTCTGGCCTGCATGGTTTACATCGACCTCAACCCGGTGCGTGCGGGCATGGTGGCGCAGGCGCGCGACTACCCTTGGTCCAGCCATGGCCATTACATCGGGCTGCGGAATGACCGCTTGATCACCCCGCATCCGCTGTACTGGGCTTTGGGCAATACGCCTTTTGCGCGTGAAGCCGCATATGGCAGCTTGGTTCAAGCCGGTGTGAGTGCGCGCCAACAGGATGCGTTGACGCAATCCACCCTGCATGGTTGGGCTTTGGGTGAGCCGGCCTTTGTCGGGGCATTGCAGAAGGCCACGCCACGCCGGCTCAGTAAGAAGTCAGCCGGACGCCCTGCAGCGCCTAAGTCTGTCTGAAGACCTGTCGCAGAGAGCGGATGCCGGCAAGTAGGCCGCTCTTTTCATATGTCCCCAATTATTTGTTGATTTAATGAATCAACAAATAATTAGAATCTGACCCCATTTATTCTGCTTGGCATTGTTGTTGCGGTGCACTATGCTTGCAACCCCTGTGAAATATTGAGGAGTGCGCCATGACCACGGCTGCCGAAATCCAGCATCTGCAACAAAACGGTTTGTATTCCAGCGCTAATGAGCATGATGCTTGCGGCGTCGGCTTTGTCGCCCACATCAAGGGCGTCAAGTCGCATGACATCGTGCAAGGCGCACTGAAGATCCTGGAAAACCTGGACCACCGCGGCGCCGTGGGCGCTGACAAGCTGATGGGCGATGGCGCCGGCATCCTGATCCAGATTCCCGACACGCTGTACCGCGAAGAGATGGCCAAGCAGGGCGTGGAGTTGCCTCCCCTGGGTGAGTACGGCGTCGGCATGATGTTCATGCCGAAAGAGCACGCGTCGCGCCTGGCTTGCGAGCAGGAGATGGAGCGCGCCATCAAGGCGGAGGGTCAGGTGTTGCTGGGCTGGCGCGACGTGCCGGTCAACCGCGACATGCCGATGTCGCCGGCCGTGCGTGAAAAGGAGCCGGTGATCCGCCAGGTCTTCGTCGGTCGCGGCAGCGACGTGATCGTGCAGGACGCGCTGGAGCGCAAGCTGTACGTGATCCGCAAGACCGCCAGCGCCGCCATCCAGAACCTGCAGCTCAAGCACAGCAAGGAGTACTACGTGCCCAGCATGTCCAGCCGCACGGTGGTCTACAAGGGCCTGCTGCTGGCGGATCAGGTGGGTACCTACTATCTGGATCTGCAAGACCAACGTTGTGTCTCGGCCTTGGGTCTGGTGCACCAGCGCTTCTCGACCAACACCTTCCCGGAGTGGCCGCTGGCTCACCCGTACCGCTACGTGGCGCACAACGGTGAGATCAATACTGTCAAGGGCAACTACAACTGGATGAAGGCGCGCGAGGGCGTGATGTCCTCCCCGGTGCTGGGCGAGGACCTGCAGAAGCTGTACCCGATCAGCTTTGCCGGCCAGTCCGACACCGCCACCTTCGACAACTGCCTGGAACTGCTGACCATGGCGGGCTACCCGATCAGCCAGGCCGTGATGATGATGATCCCCGAGCCGTGGGAGCAGCACACCACCATGGACGAGCGCCGCAAGGCCTTCTACGAATACCACGCCGCCATGCTGGAGCCGTGGGACGGCCCGGCTTCCATCGTGTTCACCGACGGCCGCCAGATCGGCGCCACGCTGGACCGCAATGGCCTGCGTCCCTCGCGCTACTGCATCACCGATGACGATCTGGTCATCATGGGCTCCGAGTCGGGCGTGCTGCCGGTGCCGGAGAACAAGATCGTGCGCAAGTGGCGCCTGCAGCCGGGCAAGATGTTCCTGATCGATCTGGAGCAGGGCCGCATGATCGACGACGAGGAGCTCAAGGCCAACCTCGCCAACAGCAAGCCCTACAAGCAGTGGATCGAGAACCTGCGCATCAAGCTGGACGATGTGGAAACCGGTGCGGCCGAACACGTGGCCGACGCTGACATCAGCCTGCTGGATCGCCAACAGGCCTTCGGCTTCACCCAGGAAGACCTCAAGTTCCTGATCGCCCCGATGGCGGCCGCCGGCGAAGAGGCCATCGGCTCCATGGGCAACGACAGCCCGCTGGCCGTGCTGTCGGACAAGAACAAGCCGCTGTACAACTACTTCAAGCAGTTGTTCGCCCAGGTGACGAATCCGCCGATCGATCCGATCCGCGAAGCTATCGTGATGTCGCTGGTGTCCTTCATTGGCCCGAAGCCGAACCTGCTGGACATCAACCAGGTTAACCCGCCCATGCGCCTTGAGGTGAGCCAGCCCATCCTGGACTTCTCCGACATGGCCAAGCTGCGCAACATCGAGGCCACCACCAAGGGCAAGTTCCGCAGCTACACGCTGGACATCACCTACCCGCTGGCCTGGGGCCACGAGGGCGTCGAGGCCAAGCTGGCGTCGCTGTGCGCCGAGGCCGTGGACGCCATCAAGGGTGGCAAGAACATCCTGATCATCAGCGACCGCGCCGTCAGCCCGAAGCAGGTGGCCATTCCGGCCCTGCTGGCGCTCTCTGCCATTCACCAGCACCTGGTGCGCGAGGGCCTGCGCACCTCGGCCGGTCTGGTGGTGGAGACCGGCACGGCCCGTGAAGTACACCACTTTGCCGTGCTGGCCGGCTACGGCGCCGAAGCGGTCCATCCCTACCTCGCGATGGAGACCCTGGTGGCCATCCACAAGGATCTGCCGGGCGATCTGAGTGCCGACAAGGCGATCTACAACTACATCAAGGCGATCGGCAAGGGTCTGTCCAAGATCATGTCGAAGATGGGTGTCTCCACCTACATGAGTTACTGCGGGGCCCAGCTGTTCGAGGCCATCGGTCTGAACAGCGAGACCATCGACAAGTACTTCACCGGCACGCCGAGCCGCGTCGAGGGCATCGGCGTGTTCGAGATCGCCGAGGAAGGCATCCGCATGCACCGCGCCGCCTTCGGTAATGATCCGCTGCTGGCCACCATGCTGGACGCCGGCGGCGAATACGCCTGGCGCACCCGCGGCGAAGAGCACATGTGGACGCCCGATGCGATTGCCAAGCTGCAGCACAGCACGCGCGCCAACAATTTCAACACCTACAAGGAATACGCGCAGATCATCAACGACCAGAACAAGCGTCACATGACGCTGCGCGGTCTGTTCGAGTTCAAGGTGGATCCGGCCAAGGCCATTCCCCTGGAGGAGGTGGAGCCGGCCAGCGAGATCGTCAAGCGTTTCGCCACCGGCGCCATGTCGCTGGGTTCCATCTCCACCGAGGCACACGCCACGCTGGCCATTGCCATGAACCGCATTGGCGGCAAGAGCAATACCGGTGAAGGCGGTGAGGATCCGGCGCGCTACCGCAACGAGCTCAAGGGCATCCCGATCAAGAAGGGCGAGACGCTCAAGAGCGTGATCGGCGACGCGCAGGTCGAGGTCGATCTGCCGCTGCAGGAGGGCGATTCGCTGCGCTCCAAGATCAAGCAGGTGGCGTCCGGCCGCTTCGGCGTCACCGCCGAGTACCTGGCCAGTTCCGACCAGATCCAGATCAAGATGGCCCAGGGTGCCAAGCCGGGCGAAGGCGGCCAGCTGCCGGGCGGCAAGGTGTCCGACTACATCGGCAAACTGCGCTACTCGGTGCCGGGTGTGGGCCTGATCTCCCCGCCGCCGCACCACGACATCTACTCGATCGAGGACCTGGCCCAGCTGATCCACGACCTGAAGAACGTGGCGCCGCATTCCAGCATCAGCGTCAAGCTGGTGTCCGAGATCGGTGTCGGCACCATTGCGGCCGGCGTGGCCAAGTGCAAGAGCGACCACGTGGTGATCGCCGGCCATGACGGCGGCACCGGTGCTTCGCCCTGGTCGTCGATCAAGCACGCCGGCAGCCCGTGGGAAATCGGTCTGGCCGAGACCCAGCAGACCCTGGTGCTGAACCGCCTGCGCGGCCGCATCCGCGTGCAGGCTGACGGCCAGATGAAGACCGGTCGCGACGTCGCCATTGGCGCGCTGCTGGGCGCCGACGAGTTCGGTTTCGCCACTGCACCGCTGGTGGTCGAGGGCTGCATCATGATGCGCAAGTGCCACCTGAACACCTGCCCGGTCGGCGTGGCCACCCAGGACCCGGTGCTGCGCAAGAAGTTCTCCGGCAAGCCCGAGCATGTGGTGAACTATTTCTTCTTCGTGGCCGAGGAAGTGCGCCAGATCATGGCCCAGCTGGGCATCCGCAAGTTCGACGACATGGTCGGTCGCGCTGATCTGCTCGACATGAAGAAGGGCATCGAGCACTGGAAGGCCCGTGGTCTGGACTTCTCGCGCCTGTTCGCCATGCCGCAGGTTGCCGCCGATGTGCCGCGCTACCACGTGGCCGAGCAGGAGCACGGCCTGGAGAAGTCGCTCGACCGCGTACTGATCGAGAAGTCGCGCGCTGCCATCGAGAAGGGCGAGAAGGTGCAGTTCATGGAGGTGGCGCGCAACGTCAACCGCTCTGTCGGCGCCATGCTGTCGGGTGCGTTGACCAAGGTCCACCCCGAGGGGCTGCCGGATGACACCATCCGTATCCAGCTGGAAGGCACGGGCGGCCAGTCCTTCGGCGCCTTTGTCGCCAAGGGCATCACGCTGTACCTGATCGGCGAAGCCAACGACTACACCGGCAAGGGCCTGTCGGGGGGGCGCATCGTCGTGCGTCCGAGTCTGGACTTCCGCGGTGAGGCCATCCGCAACATCATCGTCGGCAACACGGTCATGTACGGTGCCACCAGCGGCGAGGCGTTTTTCAGTGGCGTCGCGGGCGAGCGTTTTGCGGTGCGACTTTCGGGTGCCACCGCCGTGGTGGAAGGTACCGGTGACCATGGTTGCGAGTACATGACCGGTGGTACGGTGGCCGTGCTGGGCAAGACCGGCCGCAACTTCGCGGCCGGCATGAGCGGCGGCGTGGCCTATGTGTACGACGAGGACGGTCAGTTCGCCACGCGTTGCAACACCGCCATGGTGTCCATGGAGAAGGTGCTGCCGGCCGCCGAGCAGGAAGCCTCGGTCAATCGCGCCATCTGGCATCGTGACCAGACCGACGAGGCCCAGCTCAAGAAGCTGCTGGAAGACCATCACCGCTGGACGGGCAGCAAGCGTGCGCGCGAACTGCTGGACAACTGGGCCGAGGCCCGTGCCAAGTTCGTGAAGGTGTTCCCGAACGAATACAAGCGCGCGCTGGGCGAGATCAATGCCAAGAAGGCGGCGGTCGCTCCGGCCAAGTCCGCTGGCAAGAAGGAAGCCGCTGCGGCTAAGTAATGACTTTGCGGGACAGCTAGGGTGCTGTGGCGCAGGCCTGCGCTGTCCCCAACTGAATCAATAGGAAACATCATGGGTAAAGTCACCGGCTTCATGGAGTACGAGCGCATCGAGGAGGGCTACCAGCCCGTTGCCGAGCGCGTCAAGAACTACAAGGAATTCGTGATCGGGCTGACCGACGAGCAGGCCAAGGTCCAGGGCGCCCGCTGCATGGACTGCGGCACGCCGTTCTGCAACAACGGCTGTCCGGTCAACAACATCATTCCGGATTTCAACGATCTGGTCTACCAGGGCGACTGGAAGAACGCGATCGAGGTGCTGCACAGCACCAACAACTTCCCGGACTTCACCGGGCGCGTCTGCCCGGCGCCGTGCGAGGCGGCCTGCACGCTGAACATCAACAACGATGCCGTGGGCATCAAGTCGATCGAGCACGCCATCATCGACCGCGCCTGGGAACACGGCTGGGTCAAGCCGCAGCCGGCCGCCGTGAAGACCGGCAAGAAGGTGGCCGTGGTCGGCTCCGGCCCTGCCGGCATGGCCGCCGCCCAGCAACTGGCGCGTGCCGGCCATGCCGTGACGGTGTTCGAGAAGAACGACACCGTGGGTGGTCTGTTGCGCTTCGGCATTCCGGACTTCAAGTTCGACAAGTCGCACATCGACCGCCGCGTCAAACAGATGGAAGCCGAGGGCGTGGTGTTCAAGACCAACACCCTCGTCGGCGAGATGCCCAAGGGCTCGAAAGTGACCAACTGGGCCAAGGACACCGTCAGCCCCGAGCAGCTGAAGAAGGAGTTCGACGCTGTGCTGCTGGCCGGTGGCGCCGAGCAGTCGCGTGATCTGCCGGTCCCTGGGCGCGAGCTGGATGGCATCCATTTCGCCATGGAGTTCCTGCCGCAGCAGAACCGCGTTAATGCCGGCGGCAAGGTCAAGGACCAGATTCG
>CALRMF020000110.1:0-9014 GCA_943369035.1 Curvibacter sp. AEP1-3 | reverse complement strand
TGCCCGCAGCCCGCGCGTGCACAGCAAGCCGGCCGCGGAGCGGACGGAGAAAGCCGAGCGGGCCGAGCGCCCGCAAGGCACTGAGGCCGCGCCGGATCAGGAGGTCGCGGGTGAGGGCGCACCGAAGAAGCGCCGCCGTCGCCGCCGTTCCAGTGGCAGCCGCAGCGGCGGCACCAGCGCCCCGGAAGCCAGCGAGTGAACGCCCCGGCCGCGCCGCCGGTGACGGCCTACATCGCGCTCGGGGCCAATCTCGGCGACGCCACGGCCACCGTGCAGCGGGCCCTACGCGCGCTGGCCTCGTTGCCGCAGACCCGGCTGCTGCGCGCCTCCTCGCTCTACCGTACGGCGCCGATCGAATCGAGCGGGCCGGACTACATCAACGCCGTGGCCGAGATCAGCACCGCCCTGAGCCCGCACGCATTGCTGGCCGCGCTGCAGGCGCTGGAGCTGGCCGCGGGGCGAGAGCGGCCCTACCGCAACGCGCCACGCACGCTCGACCTGGACATCCTGCTCTATGGTGACGTCACGCTCGACAGCCCGACGCTGACCATCCCGCACCCGCGCATGCAGGCGCGTGCTTTCGTGCTGCAACCCCTGGGCGAGATCGCGCCGCACCTCGTGGACGCCGCAGCGCTGGCGGCGGTGCAGGGGCAGGGGCAGGGCGTGGAGCGCTTGCCCGGCACGGCAGTTTGATGATCCAGGCGGGGTCGCAGCAAAACGGGGTCAAAAAGCAGCTGATGATGCCGATAGAATTGGTTTGACCTTGTCAGCGTGCTGTAGGAACCCATGAAGTTCAACAATATGAGTGTTGCCACCAAGTTGTGGCTTGCCGTCAGTGCCATCGTGATTTCGCTTGTGGTCCTGATCGGTTTCGCGGCCGTGCGGTCCTCGCGCATCCAGGCGGAAACCGAGGTCACCCTGCACGCGCTGAGCCAGCGGGTGAAGGCTGCCAACACCTGGGCCGGTCTGGCCGAAGCCAACGCGGTGCGTACCCGCGCCGTGATCACCACCTTCGACCCCAGCATCGAGGGCGCCTTCACCGATGCGATGGTGGCCACCAACAAGAAGATCGACGAGGTGCAGAAGAGTATCGAGACCATGACGCTGAGCCCGCAGGAGCAGGCCCAGATGAAGAAGGTCACGGCTGCCCAGAAGGCCATGCTGGACATCCAGACCAAGGCCAGCCAGCTGAAGTCTGAGGGCAACAGCGAAGAGGCGCAGAAGCTTATCAACGAGCAGTACAACCCGGCCGTCAACGCTTACCTCGCAGCCCTGCGCGAGCTGGTGCAGCAGGAAGAGCAGGCCACGCTCGACTACTCGCAGGCGATGGGGCAAGCGCGCAACATGACGGTGCGCATCGCTGGCTTCGCCATGATCTTCATTCTCGCCGGCATCCTGATCGGTGCGGCGGTGCTGATCCGCTCCATCCGCCGCCCGCTCGATCAGGCCAACGAGTTGGCCGCCCGCATCGCCCAGGGTGATCTGACCGCCCGCATCGATACCACGCGCGGTGACGAATTCGGCACCCTGATGAAATCGCTGGCGCGCATGAACGAATCGCTGGCGCGCATGGTGCAGCAGGTGCGCCAGAGCACCGACAGCATTGCCACCGCCAGTGCCGAGATCGCCACCGGCAACCACGACCTGTCGGTGCGCACCGAGCAGACCTCCAGCAACCTGCAGTCCACCGCCTCGGCCATGGACGAGCTGACCACCACCGTGCAGCACAGCGCCGACAACGCGCGCCAGGCCTCGCAGCTGGCGGCCAGTGCTTCCACCGTGGCACAAAAGGGTGGCGAGGTGGTGCAGCAGGTGGTCTCGACCATGGACGAGATCAACGCCAGCAGCAAGAAGATTGCCGACATCATCGGCGTGATCGATGGCATCGCCTTCCAGACCAACATCCTGGCGCTCAATGCGGCGGTGGAAGCGGCGCGTGCCGGCGAGCAGGGCCGTGGTTTTGCCGTGGTGGCGGGCGAGGTGCGCAGCCTGGCTGGGCGCAGCGCCGAGGCCGCCAAGGAGATCAAGGGTCTGATCAACACCTCGGTGGAGAAGGTCGAGTCCGGCACCGAGCTGGTGACGAATGCCGGCGCCACCATGGGCGAGATCGTGCAGTCGATGCGCCGCGTGGCTGACGTGATCGGCGAGATCACGGCCGCCTCGGCCGAGCAGAGCGCGGGCATCTCGCAGGTCAACAGCTCGATTGCCAACCTCGACCAGATGACGCAGCAGAATGCCGCACTGGTGGAGCAGAGTGCCGCCGCTGCACAGAGCATGCGCGAGCAGGCCGAGCAGCTGGCCCACGCGGTGGCAGTGTTCAAGGTCAACGGCATGGCCGCCATGGCGCAGCGCCCCGTGATGGATGTCACGCCGCGTACCGAGCCGGTCAAGCCGCTGGTCACCAAGTCGGCTGCGGCCTTGCCGTCCATGCCGGCAGCCGAGAAGCCCGTCAGCCCGCCGGCACAGAAACCGGCACCGGTGGCGAAGGCGTCTACGGAATCGGACGAGTGGGAAACCTTCTGACGCTGTGCTGAGAAGACAAACGGGCCTGCAATGCAGGCCCGTTGCTTTTTTGAGGCAGACTTTCTTCAGTCCAGCTCGGCGATCAGCTCGATCTCGACGCAGGCCCCGAGCGGGATCTGCGCCACGCCGAAGGCACTGCGCGCATGCGCACCGCGCTCGCCGAACACCTGGCCCAGCAGTTCGCTGGCGCCGTTGGTCACCAGGTGGTGCTCGGTGAAATCGGGGCTGGAGTTGACCAGCGACATCACCTTGACGATGCGCTTGACGCGATTCAGGTCACCGGTGGCCGCATGCAGCGTGCCCAGCAGGTCGATGGCCACAGCGCGTGCGGCCGCCTGACCGTCGGCGGTGGCGAGGTTCTTGCCGAACTGGCCGACCCAGGGCTGGCCGTTCTTCTTGGCAATGTGGCCACTCAGGAACACAAGCTTGCCGGTCTGCACAAAGGGCACATAGGCGGCGGCCGGCACGGCCACCGGGGGCAGGGTGATGTTGAGTTCCTGCAGCTTGTCGTAGACGTTCATGGAAAGGCCTTTCTTTTTGCGCTTCAAACCGCTTGATTGTCGGCTATTGTTGCAGCCGGAGCCTCCAACCCTGTCATGCTGAACAAGCTCACCACCCTGCCACGCGACAGCCGTGACACGCTGTTCCTGCTGGCCGTGATCGGCTGGATCCTGTTGCCGCAGGTGGCACGCCTGCCTGGCTGGTGCAGCGCGTTGGCGCTGGCCATGCTGCTGTGGCGCGGCTGGCTTGCCGTGACGCTGCGGCCGCTGCCGGGCAAGTGGTGGCTGCTGGGCCTGCTGCTGGTGACGCTGGCTGCCACGCTGGCCACCTACCGCACGCTGCTCGGGCGCGATCCCGGCGTGACGATGATCGTGGTGCTGTTGGCACTCAAGACGCTGGAGTTGCGCGCGCGGCGCGACGCCTTCGTGGTGTTCTTCCTCGGCTTCTTCACGCTGCTGACGCAGTTCTTTTTCTCGCAGTCGCTGCTGACCGCGCTGGCCATGCTGGTGGGCCTGCTGGGGCTGCTCACCGCCCTGGTCAACAGCCACCTGCCGGTGGGCCGGCCCCCTCTGGGCCAGTCGGCGCGGCTGGCCGGCCGGCTGGCACTGGTGGGCGCACCCATCATGCTGCTGCTGTTCCTGCTGTTTCCGCGCCTGGCGCCGCTGTGGGGCTTGCCGGGTGATGCCATGGCCGGTCGCAGTGGCCTGTCGGGGCGCATGCAGGTGGGGCAGGTCGCGCGGCTGGCGCTGGACGACAGCGTGGCCATGCGTGTGCGCTTTGAAGGCGCACCGCCCGACGCGGCCGCGCTGTACTTCCGCGGGCCGGTGCTGTCCACCTTCGATGGCGTGGAATGGCAGGCCCTGCGCCCGAGCCTGCCCGCCGCGCTGCTGCCGCCGGCCAACCTGCAGGTCAGCGGCGTACCGCTGCGCTACGAGGTGACGCTGGAGCCGAGTAACCGCCCTTGGCTGCCGCTGCTCGATGCTACGCCGCAGCCGCCGGTGCTGCCGGGCAAGTCGGCGCGCATGACGCCGGAGCTGCAGTGGCTGGCCAGTACACCGATCCACGACCTGGTGCGCTACCGCGCCGAGAGCTATCCGCAGTTCAGCCACGGGCCGCTGCGCCCCGTGCCCGGCCTGCAGGACTACCTCGAACTGCCCACCGGCTACAACCCGCGCACGCTGCAGCTGGCCGGCGAACTCAGCCGCGATGCGCGCAACAGCAGCGCCGCCGCACTGGTGGCTGCCGCGCTGGAGCGCCTGCGCAGCGGCGGCTACCGCTATACGCTGGAGCCAGGCGTGTTCGGTGTGCACAGCGCCGACGAGTTCTGGTTCGACCGCAAGCAGGGCTTTTGCGAACACATTGCCGCGTCCTTCGTCATCCTGATGCGCGCCGCCGGGGTGCCGGCACGCATCGTCACCGGCTACCAGGGTGGCGAGCGCAATGCCGTAGATGGTTACTGGGTGGTGCGCCAGAGCGATGCCCATGCCTGGGTCGAGGTCTGGCTGGCAGGGCGCGGCTGGGTGCGTATCGACCCCACGGCCGCGGTGGCGCCGGCGCGCATCGGGGCCTTGCAGCGCCTGCAGGCGCCACAAGGCGCGGTGGCCGCCGCCATCAACACCGTCAGCCCGCGGGTTGCGTTGAACCTGCGCACGTTGTGGGAGGCCGTCAACAACCGCTGGAACCAGTGGGTACTGAACTACAGCCAGAGCCGTCAGCTCAACCTGCTGCGTGAACTCGGTTTCAGCGCCCCGAGCTGGGCAGACCTGGGCTACCTGATGGCCGCCAGCCTGGCGCTGCTCAGCCTGGCCGGCACAGGCTGGGCGCTGTGGGGGCAGCGTCGGCATGACCCGTGGCGGCGCCTCTTTGACGCGGCGCAGCGCCGCCTGCATCCGCACGGCACACGGCCAAGCGGCCTGACACCACGTGCGCTGGCGCAGCAATTGTTGATCCGCCCCGATGCCCACACCCCGCAGCTGCGGGCTGTGCACGACTGGCTGCTGCGCCTGGAAGCGCTGCGCTATGCGCCAGCAGGCAGCGCACCGTCGGGCCTGCGCGCTTTGCGGCGCGAGTTCCAGCAATTACACTGGCCCCTGTGATCACGCTGCGTTTCCGTTTCTTTGCCACTATTTTTTTGATAGCTGCCTGCGCCCTGTCCATGGACGCTCAGGCCGCAAAACATGTCAAACCCAAGAAGACGCCGGTCGGCCCGCTGTATGCCAGCCGCGCTGATGCGCTGGCGCTGGCCGACGAGATTGCCGAACGTCGCGGCCTCGACCGGCGTTGGGTGCGTGAGACCATCGCCCAGGCGCGGCAGCTGCCGCAGGTGGTCAAACTCATGACGCCCGCGCCCAAGGGCACACCCAAGAACTGGGCGGTGTACCGCAGCCGCTTCATCGAGCCGCGGCGCATTGCCGCTGGCGTGCGCTTCTGGCAGGCCTACCAGCCGCTGCTGGCGCGGGCCGAGGCCGCCTACGGTGTGCCGGCCGAGATCATCGTCGGCATCATCGGTGTGGAAACCATCTACGGCCAGCAGACCGGCAGCTTCCGGGTGCTCGATGCCCTGGCCACGCTGGCTTTCGACTTCCCGGTCGAGCACCCGCGCGCGGCCGAGCGCAGCAAGTTCTTTCGCGGCGAGCTGGAGCAACTGCTCAGCCTGCATGGCCGCGCCGGGCTGGACGCCCTGAGCGTGCGCGGCAGCTATGCCGGCGCCATGGGGCTGCCGCAGTTCATGCCTTCCAGCTGGGCACGCTTTGCGGTGGACTTCGACGACGACGGCCGCATCGACCTCTTCAACAGCCCGCCCGATGTCATCGGCTCCGTGGCCAACTACTTCAAGACCTTCAATTGGAAGCCGGGCATGCCGACCCACTACCCGGTGGGCTTCGACGCCGAACGGCTGGACAAGGACGCGCTGCTGGCGCCCGACATCCTGCCCACCTTCTCGGTGGCCAGCTTCACCGCCAAAGGGGCTGTGCTCGATGCCGCCGGCCTGCAGCACGCCGGGCCGCTGGCGTTGGTGGAACTGCAGAACGGCGAGGAACCGCCGAGCTACCTGGCCGGCACCGAGAACTTCTACGTCATCACGCGCTACAACTGGAGCAGCTACTACGCGTTGGCGGTGATCGAACTGGGGCAGGCGGTGGCCGCGGCCCGACGCGCCGATTGTGCAGCCGTTGTTCAGGCCAGCAGCACGCCTTCAAACACCGGGTGCAGCGCGTCGACCCAGTGATCGACCTCGGTCTCGTCGATTTGCAGGCAGGCCAGGCAGGCCGCGCCATGCTGCTCCCATTCGCGCTGCGGCTGCACCCCTTCGAAGTCGGCCACCAGATGTTCAGCCAGCGCGGCAATCGCCACCAGGCTGCGAATCTCGGGCGGCACCTTGGGGTCGTTCAGGATGGTGAAGTCGTGGTGCAGACGCACGGCGAATGACACCACCGGCGGCAGGTGCCAGGTCTTGGCCACGATGGCGCCCACCACGGCATGGTCGGTGCGGTGCACCGCGTTTTCGGTGTCGGTGAAGCTGCGGTCCTGCCGTGCCATGGCCTCGGCCAGCGTGCCGGCGTAGCCGCGTACGCCCTGCAGCATGACGGGAATGCCGACGTGCATGAACAGGCCACAGGTCTGTGCCACTTCCGGGTTCATGCCGTAGAGCTGGCGCGCGATGTAGCCCATGGCCAGCGAGCGGCGGGTGGAGGTCTCCCAGAAATGCTCCACCAGCGGCGAGTTGATGCGGATGGCGTGGCGCGTCAGGAAGCCGGTCAGGATGGCCACGGCCTGGCCCATGCCCAGCATGGCCACGGCTTCGCCTACCGTATTGGCCGGGCGGGCGCGGGCGTACATCGGGCTGTTGGCGGTGCGCAGCAGGGCGGCCGCCATGGCCACGTCGGCGCCGGCAATGCGGGCGATCTCGGCCGGGTCCGGGTCGGCCTTGCGGGTCTCGGCCTGCAAGGCCGTCAGCAACTCGGGGCAGGGCGGGATGACGATGTCGCGCACCGGGCCTGCACTGCGTGCCTGATCCAACTCGCGATCGATGTCCGCAACTGTCATCTGTCTGTCTCCATCCGGGTCACTTGGGAAAACACCGCCTCACTTCGCTCGGGCTTGCACCGGAGGAACACTGTCAGGGCACCGTGTGTTGCCAGTATCGCCGCTCCGTCTGGCGCTGGCAAGACAGTTGCCGCGGCGTCTGCGATTGCCAGTGCGCTGCGCCGCAGCGCGCGCTGTCCACCACGCGGATGCCGCGCTCGGCATAGCGTGCCAGCACCGTGGGTGCCGGGTGGCCGAAGCGGTTGCGGTAGCCGGCCTGCACCAGCGCCAGCTGTGGCGCTACCGCATCCAGAAACACCGCGCTGCTGGAGGTCTTGCTCCCGTGGTGTGGCACCAGCAGCACGTCGGCCTGCAGCGGCGCGCCCCGCATGAGCAGCAGGCTTTCCTGGCTGGCCTCGATATCACCTGCCAGCAGCACGCTCTGTCTGCCATTGCTGATGCGCAGCACGCATGACAGCGCGTTGCTGCGCCGGGCCTGCTCGTAATCGGCCGCGCTCGGGTGCAGCACCTCGAAGCGCACGCCGTCCCAGTCCCAGGCCTGGCCGGCTTCGCAGCGCTGGCCCGGGCGCAGGCTGTGCAGTTCATGCGCCTCCTCGACCGAGCTCAGCAGGTCGGCCTGCGGCTGCATGGCCAGCACCGCGGGCGCGCCGCCGGTGTGGTCGCTGTCGCGGTGGCTCAGCACCAGCCGGTCCAGCCGCACGTCCAGTGCGCGCAGCAGCGGCACCAGCACGCGGTGGCCGGCATCGCTCTCGCGCGAGTAGCGCGGCCCGGCGTCGTACAGCAGGGCGTGGTGGGCGGTCTGCACCAGCACGGCATTGCCCTGGCCGACGTCGGCCGCCAGCAGCTCGAACTGCCCCGCCGGCGGGCGCGGCGACTGCCACAGCAGCACCGGCAGCAGCAGCGGTATGCCCAGCGCGCGCAGGCGCCAGGGCAGGCGCAGCACCAACAGCACGCCACCCGCTAGCCCCGCCACGCCGGCCCACAGCGGCGCTTGCGCTACCGCCAGCGTGGCCAGCGGCAGCTGCGCCAGCAGGCCCAGGTACAGGCTGAGCCACTGCACCGCGTGGGCGGCGAGTTCCCACAGCGGGGGCAGCAGCACGCCCAGCAGGGCCAGCGGCGTCACCACCAGCGTCACCCACGGAATCGCCAGCACATTGGCGACCAGGCTCACCAGCGAGACCTGGCCGAACAGCAGCAGCGTGAGCGGCGTCAGTGCCAGCGTCAGCACGCCTTGCTCGCGCAGCAGGCCCAGCAGCCGGCGGCGCCAGCTGGCGCGCCCGAGCTTGAGCGTGGGGTCGTCGCTGGCAAACAGCACGCCCACCGCCACGAAGCTGAGCCAGAAGCCCGGTTGCAGCAGCGCCCACGGATCGACCGCCACCACCAGCGCGCACACCAGCAGCCAGACCTGCGGCCAGGGCCAGCGTCGCGCCGACAGGCGTAGCAGCGACACCGCGGCCAGCATCCACACCGTGCGCTGCGCCGGCACCCCCCAGCCGCTGAAGAGCGCATAGGCCAGCGCCAGGGCAAGGCCACCCAGCAGCCCGGCCGTGGGTGCCGGCACCGCGAGGCACAAGCTCGGTGAGCGCCGCCATGCCCAGCCAATGGCCAGGCCCGCCAGCCAGGCGAACAGCGTCACGTGCAGGCCGGAGATGCTCATCAGGTGCGCCACGCCGGTGGCGCGGAACACGTCCCAGTCGGCACGGTCGATGGCCTGCTGGTCGCCCGTCACCAGCGCGGCCACCACGCCAGCCACGCGTGTGCGCTCGGGCGAGCGGTCCTCGCTCTGCAGTCGCTGGAAGATGGCGTCGCGCACCTGCTGGCGTGCCCACTCCACAGGGTGCCACCCCGTCTGCGCCAGCCGCTGTGGAGCCGCATCGCGCAGGCCGGCGCGCACATAGCCGGTGGCCTGCAGCCCATGCTCCCACAGCCAGAGTTCGAAGTCG
>CALRMF020000109.1:0-9030 GCA_943369035.1 Curvibacter sp. AEP1-3 | reverse complement strand
ATGCTGCTCTTTTTGTTGCTGCAGGTCGGCAGCGGTCTGATCAGCGATGACGAGATCGCCACCAGCGGCCCGTTGACCAGTCTGGTCTCCTCCAGCCTGGTCAGCCAAGCCACCTGGTACCACCGTGCGGTAGGCAAGCCCATCCTGGTCGTGCTGATGCTGCTGCACGTGGCAGCCATCGTGTTCTACCTCTGGCGTAAGCGCGAGAACCTGATCCGGCCCATGGTACTGGGCGACAAGGAGCTGGCCGTCCCGGTGCCGGCATCGCGCGACGACGGCCACAGCCGCCTGCTGGCCCTGGTACTTTTCCTGGGCTGTATCGGGCTGGTGTGGTGGCTGCTCCAGCTGGCGCCCGCAGGCTACTGAGGCTGGCGCGGCGCGCTCTGCCGATAAAGCGGCATGACGAGTTCGCTGGTTCGCGCCAGATCCTGCTCCCGGTTCTCCGGCGCGGGGTGCGTGCTGAGGAACTCCGGCGGTTGTCCGCCGCCGTTGCGACGCATCTTCTGCCACAAGGTTATGGCCGCACGGGGGTCGTAACCTGCACGGGCCGCCAGTTCCACGCCCATCTGGTCCGCCTCGACCTCAGCTTGCCGGCTGTGCGGCAAGCGCAGCGTCACCTCGCTGACCATATCCCCCAGCTGGGCCAGTGCTCGGCTGCCCGTGGCGATGCCAACCAGCAGGCCCGGCAACTGTGCCGCGTACTGCATCGTCATCTGCTCCCGGACATGCTCGCGCAAGGCGTGGGCAATTTCATGGCCGATCACGGCCGCCAGCTCATCGTCGGTCAACTGCAGGCCCGTCACCAGACCGCTGTAGACACCGATCTTGCCACCCGCCATGCAGAACGCGTTGATCTCCTTGCTCTGGAAGACATTCACCTCCCAGCGCCAGCGGCGTGCATCCTCGCGAAACACCGGGGCCTGCGCGATCAGCCGGCGGCTGATGGCCTGTACACGGGTTTCCAATGCCGGATCGCGGTTGAGTTGCTGCTTGCGTCGCGCCTCCCCCACCATGGTGTTGTAGGCTTGTGCCGAGGCAACCTCGACTTCTTGCGCGCTGACGGCCATCGTCTGCTCCCGCGTGATGCCGACCACGCCCGGGCTGGTGGTCTGGACGGTCTGGCAGGCCGTCGTCAGAAGTCCCGACAACAGCAGCACGGCGCCACCAAACAACCGCCGCTGCCGCGCCCAGATGCCTGCTAGCTGATTGACGCTAAACTTTGTCTCCATGCCTTGCCTTCCGCTCCGTCGTGAACACGCATTCCATTGAACTCGTCACCCCCCGCACCCCGGACGCGCTTGCAGAGGTGCGCACCATTTTCCGCGAGTATGCCGGCAGCTTGAAAGTCGACCTCTGCTTTCAGGGCTTTGACGATGAACTCGCGAACCTGCCCGGCGACTACGCCGAGCCCCGCGGTGCTTTGCTGCTGGCCCGGGTCGATGGCCAGATCGCCGGTTGCTGCGCCTTGCGGCCCATGGACAGCGCCGACTACCCCAACGCTTGCGAGATGAAGCGTCTCTATGTCCGCACGACCTTCCGTGGTCTGGGACTCGGGCGCCAGCTGGCCGAGTCCATCATGGATGCCGCCCGCATCGCGGGCTACGACTATGTGCTGCTCGACACGCTGGACGACATGGAGGCCGCACGCACGCTGTACGAAGACTTGGGCTTTGTCGATATCCCGCCTTACTATCACAACCCCATAGCTGGCGCTCACTACCTCAAGGCCGAGCTCTGAGTCCCCCAAAAAAGAAAAGGCCGCCGGCACCGAATGCCGGCGGCCTTTTTCCGACTGATCAGAGCTCGCTGTTGACTGCCTGGCTGAGCATGGTCGCTGCGTCGCTGACCTCGAACTTGCCCGGCGCCTCGATGTTGAGTGTCACGACCTTGCCGTCCTTCACCAGCATCGAGTAACGGTTGCTGCGCAAGCCCATGCCGCGCGCCGTGAGGTCCAAGGTCAGGCCGGTGGCCTTGGCAAAATCGGCACTGCCGTCGGCCAGCATGCGCACCTTGCCGTCGGTCTTCTGGTCGCGCGCCCAGGCGCCCATGACAAACGCGTCATTGACGCTGACGCACCAGACCTCGTCGACTCCGGCTGCCTTTAGTTCGTTGAACTTCTCGACATAGCCGGGCACATGCTTGGCCGAACAGGTGGGAGTGAATGCGCCGGGCAGGCCGAAGATGGCAATCGTCTTGCCTGCAACGGCCTTGCTTACCTCAACCGGATTGGGGCCGATGCTGCAGCCGTTGCCCTCGACTTCCGAGTATTCCATCAGGGTGGCTGCGGGCAGCTGCTCGCCGACTTTGATCATGTTGCGCTCCTCGTGTTGGGAATGGGTGGACAAAAACAAAAACGGCTCACATTGTGAGCCGTTTTCTTCAGTCCTGCAGCGGGGGCTGCAAAGAACTTAGACCGTCGCAGCCTTTTCCACCAGACGGGTCGCAACCCAGTTCTTGGTCTTGGAAATCGGCTTGCTTTCGGTGATCTCGATGACGTCACCCAGCTTGTACTCACCCTTTTCGTCGTGGGCGTGGTACTTGCTCGATTTGGCCACGATCTTGCCGTAGAGCTCGTGCTTGACACGACGCTCGACCAGCACAGTCACTGTCTTGGCTCGCTTGTCGCTGACCACCTTGCCAATCAAGGTGCGCTTGAGGGATTTTTTAGCTTCCGTCATGTTGGCTCCTTACTTGGCGGCTTGCTTTTCAGCAAGGATGGTCTTGGCGCGCGCAATGGCACGACGGGTCGAGCGCAGCGTGGACGTGTTGTTCAGCTGTTGCGTGGCTTTCTGCATACGCAGGCCAAAGTGGGCTTTTTGCAGCTCTTTGACCTCGGCTTGCAGGCCGGCAACGTCTTTCTGGCGCAGTTCAGCAGCTTTCATTTCTTCATTCTCCTGATTACTGGCCGATCATGCGGCTGACAAAGGTGGTACGCAACGGCAGCTTGGCGGCGGCCAGGCGGAAAGCCTCGCGGGCGAGTTCTTCGGGCACGCCGACGATCTCGAACACGATCTTGCCGGGCTGAATCTCAGCCACGTAGTACTCCGGGTTGCCCTTGCCGTTACCCATACGCACTTCAGCAGGCTTCTGGGAGATCGGCTTGTCGGGGAACACACGGATCCAGATACGACCACCACGCTTGACGTGGCGCGAAATGGCACGGCGTGCCGACTCGATCTGGCGCGCCGTCAAACGGCCGCGATCGGTACATTTCAGACCGAAGTCGCCAAAGGCCACGGTGCTGCCACGGGTGGCAATACCCGTGTTACGGCCCTTTTGCTCCTTGCGGTATTTTCTACGTGCAGGTTGCAGCATGTTTATTCTCCTTTGGCGCCGTCAGCTGCTGCAGCTGGCGCGGCGACTTTGCGGACGCGCTTAACGGCGGTTTTCGGGGCATCGGCACCAGTGGCCTCTGCGGGCTTGTCGCTGCCGTCGGCAGGCGCAGCGCTACCGCCGGCCGGACGACGTGCACCGCGCGGAGCGGGACGGTCAGAACCAGGACGGGCATCACGGCGCGGGCCGCGCGGGCGACGCTCTTCATCAGGACGCGGGGTCTCGACGGCCGGCAGGTCGTTGCGGCCCAGCGTGTCACCCTTGTAGACCCAGACCTTGACGCCGATGACGCCATAGGTGGTCTTGGCTTCGGAGGTGCCGTAGTCGATGTCGGCGCGCAGGGTGTGCAGCGGCACACGGCCTTCGCGATACCACTCGGTACGGGCGATCTCGATACCGTTCAAACGGCCAGCCGACATGATCTTGATGCCCAGGGCACCCAGACGCATGGCGTTCTGCATGGCGCGCTTCATAGCGCGACGGAACATGATGCGCTTCTCGAGCTGCTGGGTGATGCTGTCGGCGATCAGCTTGGCATCGATTTCGGGCTTGCGCACCTCTTCGATGTTGACCGCGACCGGCACGCCCAGCTGCTTGCCGAGTTCGCGCTTCAGGTTCTCGATGTCCTCGCCCTTCTTGCCGATCACGACGCCCGGACGAGCCGAGAAGATCGTGATGCGGGCGTTCTTGGCCGGACGCTCGATCAGGACGCGCGACACCGAGGCGTTCTTCAGCTTGGTCTTCAGGTATTCGCGCACCTTGATGTCTTCGGCCAGCATGCCGGCGAAGTCACGGTTGTTGGCGTACCAGCGCGAAGCCCAGTTGCGGCTGACCGCGAGGCGAAAGCCGGTGGGGTTGATTTTCTGTCCCATATCTTCCAGACCTCTTTCAGTTGCCCACCGTCACGTACACATGGCACGTGGGCTTGCTGATACGGTTGCCGCGGCCTTTGGCGCGGGCGGTAAAGCGCTTGAGCGTGGTGCCCTGCTCGACGTAGATGGTCTTGACCTTCAGCTCGTCGATGTCGGCGCCGTCGTTGTGCTCGGCGTTGGCGATGGCGGACTCCAGAACCTTCTTGATGATCACGGCAGCTTTTTTCTGCGTGAATTGCAGGATGTTCAGGGCCTGGTCGACCTTCTTGCCACGGATCAGATCCGCGACCAGACGGCCCTTGTCCACCGACAGGCGGACGCCACGGAGGGTTGCACGGGTTTCCATGTCTACTCCTTACTTCTTCTGGACTTTTTTGTCCGCAGGGTGGCCCTTGAAGGTACGGGTCAGCGCGAACTCACCCAGCTTGTGGCCCACCATTTGATCGGTGATGTAGACCGGCACGTGCTGCTTGCCGTTGTGCACGGCGATCGTCAGACCGATGAATTCGGGCAGGATCATGGAGCGACGCGACCAAGTCTTGATCGGCTTTTTATCCTTGGTGGCAACGGCCTTGTCGACCTTGGCCACCAGGTGATGGTCCACAAATGGACCCTTTTTCAGAGAGCGAGTCATTTGTGTACCCCTTACTTCTTACGACGCGACACAATCATCACTTGCGTGCGCTTGTTGTTGCGGGTGCGGTAGCCCTTGGTCATATTGCCCCACGGATCCACCGGCACGCGGCCTTCACCAGTACGCCCCTCACCACCACCGTGCGGGTGGTCGATCGGGTTCATGGCGGTACCACGCACGGTCGGGCGGATGCCCATCCAGCGCTTGACACCGGCCTTGCCGAGCTGACGCAGGCTGTGCTCTTCATTGGCAACCTGGCCAATGGTGGCGCGGCACTCGATGTGGATCTTGCGCACTTCGCCCGAACGCATGCGAACCTGGGCGTAGGTGCCTTCACGAGCCAGCAGCGTGGCCGATGCACCAGCGGTACGGACCGCTTGGGCACCCTTGCCCACCTGGAACTCGATGCAGTGAATGATCGAGCCGACCGGGATGTTGCGGATCGGCAGGGTGTTGCCCACGCGGATCGGCGCTTCGGCACCGCTCATGATGGTGGCGCCGACTTCCAAGCCACGCGGGGCGATGATGTAGCGACGCTCGCCGTCGGCATAGCACACCAGCGCAATGTGGGCCGAACGGTTCGGGTCGTACTCGATGCGCTCAACCTTGGCGGCAATGCCGTCCTTGTTGCGTTTGAAGTCGACCACGCGGTAATGGTGCTTGTGACCGCCGCCCTTATGACGGGTGGTGATGTGACCATTGTTGTTGCGGCCGGCCTTCTGGAACTGGGGCTCCAGCAGCGGGGCATAGGCGTCACCCTTGTACAGGTGATCGCGCGACACCTTCACCACGGCACGCTGGCCGGGGGAGGTCGGTTTCATCTTGATAACAGCCATGATTACGCAGCCTCCCCGGACAGGTTCAGCTCTTGACCCGGCTTGAGCGTCACATAAGCCTTGCGAACGTTGTCGCGGCGGCCAACGGACTTGCCGAAGCGCTTGGTCTTGCCTTTGGTGTTGACCACAGACACGCCCTTGACCTCAACCTTGAACATCAATTCCACAGCGGCCTTGATTTCCGGCTTGGTGGCGTCCTGCAGCACCTTGAACGTCACTGCATTGCTCTTCTCGGCAACCAGGGTGGCCTTCTCGGACACGATGGGGGCGACGAGCACCTGCATCAGACGACCTTCTTCAAACTTGACGGCGCTCATGCGAACATCTCCTTGAGTTTGTCCACGGCAGCCTTGGTGACCAGCACCTTGCGGTAATGGACCAGCGACACCGGATCGGCGTAACGCGGCTCGACCACGAGCACGTTCACCAGATTGCGGGAAGCCAGGTACAGGTTCTCGTCGACTTCGTCAGCAATCACCAGCACGGAGTCCAGGTTCATGGCCTTGAACTTGGCAGCCAGTTGCTTGGTCTTGGGCGAGTCGACCTTCAGGGACTCGACCACGGCCAAGCGGCCTTCGCGGGCCAGCTGGGAGAAGATGGAGGCCATACCGGCGCGGTACATCTTCTTGTTGATCTTCTGGGTGAAGTTCTCTTCCGGGCTGTTCGGGAAGATGCGACCACCCCCGCGCCACAGCGGCGAGGACGTCATACCGGCACGAGCGCGACCGGTACCCTTCTGCTTGAACGGCTTCTTGGTGGAGTGCTTGACCTGCTCGCGGTCCTTCTGGGCACGGGTGCCCTGACGCGCATTGGCCTGGTAAGCGACCACGATCTGGTGGACCAGATCTTCATTGTATTCACGACCGAACACGGTATCGGGGGCTTCCAGTTTGGAAGCGGCCTGACCCTGGTCATTCAGGAGTTCGAGCTGCATCAGTTCGCTCCTTTCGCGCTCTTGGCTTTGACCTTGACGGCCGGACGCACGGTCACGAAGCCGCCGGCGGAACCCGGGATCGCGCCCTTGATCAGCAGCAGCTGACGGGCTTCATCAATACGGATCACGTCGAGGTTCTGGGTGGTCACGGTCTCGTCGCCCATGTGGCCGGTCATCTTCTTGCCCGGGAACACACGGCCCGGATCCTGCGCCATCGAGATGGAGCCCGGGACATTGTGCGAACGGCTGTTACCGTGGGACGCACGCTGCGAACTGAAGTTGTGGCGCTTGATGGTGCCGGCGTAGCCCTTACCGATGGAAGTGCCCTGCACGTCCACTTTCTGACCGACCGAGAACACCGCCGTGACCGGCACCGTTGCGCCCGCCTTATACTGAGCGGCAGCGTCGGGCGTGACACGGAATTCCTGAATAATTTCACCGGCTTCGACACCCGCCTTAGCAAGGTGGCCAGCTTCCGGCTTGGTCACGCGCGAAGCTTTGCGCGCACCGAACGTCACCTGCAGGGCAACGTAGCCGTCGTTCTCTTGGGTTTTGACCTGGGTCACGCGGTTGTTGGACACATCCACCACCGTGACGGGCACTGCGTCCCCGTCATCGGTGAACAGACGCATCATGCCCACCTTGCGGCCCAGCAACCCGAGGGAGTTGCTCAGACTCATGTTTTTCTCCATTACTTCCACCACGACAACTTCAATTGGCTGTCATGTTTTGGCGTGAAAGAGGGTTAATAAAACTCCACCCAATTTGCACACAAATCGGGCAGAGCCTAGAAGTATAACGCGAACCACCTTTTCAGGCAAGCCCGCGTCCAAACCTCGCGTTCAGGACCCCGGCCAGAAGGCCGGGAACCCTGGATTCACTTACTGCAGCTTGATTTCCACGTCCACGCCAGCGGGCAGATCGAGCTTCATCAACGCGTCGACCGTCTTGTCGGTCGGGTCAACGATGTCCATCAGACGCTGGTGGGTGCGGATCTCGAACTGGTCGCGGCTGGTCTTGTTGACGTGCGGCGAACGCAGGATGTCGAAACGCTTCATGCGCGTCGGCAGGGGTACCGGGCCCTTGACGATGGCGCCGGTGCGTTTGGCGGTGTCCACGATCTCGGCGGCCGACTGGTCAATCAGCTTGTAGTCGAATGCCTTGAGGCGGATGCGGATTTTTTGCTTGGTAGCCATGATGATTCCTTGGTCGAGGATTACTCGATGATCTTGGCCACCACGCCGGCGCCCACGGTACGGCCGCCTTCGCGGATGGCGAAGCGCAGACCTTCTTCCATGGCGATCGGGGCGATCAGCTTGACGGTGATCGACACGTTGTCGCCCGGCATCACCATTTCCTTGCCTTCGGGCAGCTCGATGGAGCCAGTCACGTCCGTGGTACGGAAGTAGAACTGCGGACGGTAGTTGTTGAAGAAGGGGGTGTGGCGGCCGCCTTCATCCTTGCTCAGCACGTACACCTCACCGGTGAAGTGGGTGTGCGGCTTGATGGAGCCGGGCTTGCACAGCACCTGGCCGCGCTCGACTTCTTCACGCTTGGTGCCGCGCAGCAGGATACCGACGTTGTCGCCAGCCTGGCCCTGGTCCAGCAGCTTGCGGAACATTTCCACGCCGGTGCAGGTGGTCTTGAGGGTGGGCTTGATACCGACGATTTCGATTTCTTCGCCAACCTTGATGATGCCGCGCTCGACGCGACCGGTCACCACGGTACCACGACCGGAGATGGAGAACACGTCTTCCACAGGCATCAGGAAGGCGCCGTCGATGGCGCGCTCAGGCGTGGGGATGTAGCTGTCCAGGGCGTCGGCCAGCTTCATGATGGCGCCTTCGCCGAGGTCGCCCTTGTCACCTTCGAGGGCCAGCTTGGCCGAACCGCGGATGATGGGGGTGTCGTCGCCGGGGAAGTCGTACTTGGACAGGAGTTCGCGCACTTCCATCTCGACCAGCTCGAGCAGTTCAGCGTCGTCGACCATGTCGCACTTGTTCAGGAAGACGATGATGTAAGGAACACCCACCTGGCGGGCCAGCAGGATGTGCTCACGGGTCTGGGGCATCGGGCCGTCAGCGGCCGAGCACACCAGGATGGCGCCGTCCATCTGAGCGGCACCGGTGATCATGTTCTTGACGTAGTCGGCGTGGCCGGGGCAGTCCACGTGGGCGTAGTGGCGGTTGGCCGTTTCGTATTCCACGTGGGCGGTGTTGATGGTGATGCCGCGAGCCTTCTCTTCCGGGGCCGCATCGATCTGGTCGTAGGCCTTGGCTGCGCCGCCAAACTTGGCCGCCAGCACAGTGGTGATGGCCGCCGTCAGCGTGGTCTTGCCATGGTCCACGTGACCAATGGTGCCCACGTTCACGTGCGGCTTGGTACGCTCAAATTTCTCTTTTGCCATTTTTCAAATCTCCA
>CALRMF020000108.1:0-9060 GCA_943369035.1 Curvibacter sp. AEP1-3 | reverse complement strand
CATCTTGGGCAGCGCCTTCAGCTTCCAGTTGCATGCGGCCCACGGCTTTGGCGCTTACATCTGCGGTGAAGAAACCGCCTTGCTCGAGTCGCTCGAAGGCAAGAAGGGCCAGCCCCGCTTCAAGCCGCCGTTCCCGGCCAGCTTCGGTCTGTACGGCAAGCCCACCACGATCAACAACACCGAAACCTTCGCGGCGGTCCCCTGGATCATCCGCAACGGTGGTGCAGCCTATCTGGAATGCGGCAAGCCCAACAACGGTGGTACCAAGATCTTCTCGGTCAGCGGCGACGTTGAGCGCCCTGGCAACTACGAGATTCCGATGGGAACGCCGTTTGCCAAGTTGCTGGAACTGGCCGGTGGTGTGCGCAAGGGCCGTCAGCTGAAGGCCGTGATCCCCGGCGGGTCGTCCTCGCCTGTGTTGCCTGCGTCCGTCATCATGGAATGCACCATGGATTACGACTCGATCGCCAAGGCCGGCTCGATGCTGGGTTCTGGTGCTGTGATCGTGATGGACGACTCGCGCAACATGGTCGAGAGCCTGCTGCGACTGTCCTACTTCTATTCGCACGAATCCTGTGGCCAGTGCACGCCTTGCCGCGAAGGCACCGGTTGGATGTGGCGCGTGATCGACCGCATCTGGCACGGCCAGGGTCGCGATGGCGATCTCGAATTGCTGAACTCGGTGGCCGACAACATCCAGGGCCGCACCATCTGCGCCTTAGGTGACGCCGCCGCCATGCCCGTGCGGGCCATGCTGAAGCACTTCAAGCCCGAATTCCAGGCATTGATTGAGCAAGCCAAGTCGCAAAAGACTGCGCACGCTTGATCGCGAGAGAACATATGGTTGAAATCGAACTCGACGGTCAAAAGGTAGAGGTCAATGAAGGCAGCATGGTCATGCATGCAGCCGAAAAGGCCGGCACCTACATTCCGCACTTTTGCTACCACAAGAAGCTGAGCATTGCGGCCAACTGCCGCATGTGCCTGGTGGATGTTGAAAAAGCCCCCAAGCCCATGCCGGCCTGCGCCACCCCGGTGACGCAGGGCATGATCGTCCGCACCAAGAGCGACAAGGCCATCAAGGCCCAGCAATCGGTGATGGAGTTCCTGCTGATCAACCACCCGCTGGACTGCCCGATCTGCGATCAGGGTGGCGAATGCCAGCTGCAGGATCTGGCCGTGGGCTACGGCGGTTCCTCTTCCCGTTACGAGGAAGAAAAGCGCGTGGTCTTCCACAAGGATGTCGGCCCGCTGATCTCGATGGAAGAGATGAGCCGTTGCATCCACTGCACCCGTTGCGTGCGCTTCGGCCAGGAAGTGGCCGGCGTGATGGAACTGGGCATGATCAACCGCGGTGAGCACTCCGAGATCACCACCATTGCAGGCGACACGGTGGATTCCGAGCTGTCCGGCAACATGATCGACATCTGCCCGGTGGGTGCCTTGACCAGCAAGCCTTTCCGTTACAGCGCCCGTACCTGGGAACTGTCGCGTCGCAAGAGCGTGAGCCCGCATGATTCCACCGGTGCCAACCTGATCGTGCAGGTCAAGAACCACCAGGTGTTGCGCGTTGTTCCTCTGGAGAACGATGCCGTCAACGAATGCTGGATTGCTGACCGCGACCGCTTCTCCTATGAATCGCTCAATGGCCCGGATCGTCTGACCCAGCCCATGCTGAAGCAGGGTGGCGAGTGGAAGACCGTGGATTGGCAGACGGCTCTGGAGTATGTTGCCAACGGTCTGAAGCAGATCGGTGCCAACCACGGTGCGGCCAGCATTGGCGCCCTGGTCAGCCCGCACAACACAGTGGAAGAACTCTTCCTGGCCGCTCAGCTCGTGCGCGGCCTGGGCAGTGACAACATCGACTACCGCCTGCGCAACGCAGAATTCACCGCGCCCGAAGGCGCTCGCTGGCTGGGCACGTCGATTGCCTCGCTGTCCGAGTTGCAACGTGTGCTGGTGGTGGGTTCGAACCTGCGCAAGGATCACCCGCTGTTTGCCCAACGCATCCGCCAAGCGGTCCGCAGGGGTGCCAAGGTTCATGCGCTGTACTCGGTTGAAGCGGATTGGGCGCTGCCTGTGGCCCAGTTCCAGGTGGCTCCGGCGTCTGAGTGGCTGAACGTGCTGGCGAGCATTGCGGCTGCCGTGGCAGCTGAAAAAGGCTTGGTGGCTCCCTGGGCGGCTGAAGTCACCCCGGCTGCTGTTGCTGTGGCCAAGTCGCTGCTGGGTGGTGATCGCAAGGCCGTGCTGTTGGGCAATGCCGCAGCGCACCATGCCAACGCTTCGAGCCTGCTGGCCCTGGCCAACTGGATTGCCCGTGAGACCGGCGCCTCGGTCGGTTACCTCACCGAGGCTGCCAACACCGTGGGTGCTCAACTCGTCAAGGCCCAACCCCTGGCTGCCGGCTTCAATGCAGCTCAGATGGCGCAAGGTGCCCTGAAGGCTGCTCTGCTGCTGAACGTCGAGCCGGGTGCCGATCTGGCCGCCGGTCAAGCCGCTGTTTCGGGTCTGAACAAGGCCGAGATGGTGGTGACGCTGAGCCCTTTCAAGACCAACCTTGACATCAGCGACGTGCTGTTGCCGATTGCTCCGTTCACCGAAACCTCGGGCAGCTTTGTCAATGCCGAAGGGCGTCTGCAAAGTTTCCACGCCGTGGTCAAGCCGCTGGGCGAAACCCGTCCGGCCTGGAAGGTGCTGCGCGTGCTGGGCAATATGCTGGGTCTGAATGGTTTCGCCGATGAGTCTTCGCAAGATGTTCTGGCACGTGCCGCGCTGGTTCCGGCCGGCAGCCAGCAGGTGGCCAGCGCTCAGCTGAGCAACGACACGGGTGCTGCCATCCGCGCTTCGGTGGCCGGCGAATCGGCTCCGGTGACGGCTTCCATCTACCAGCTTGACGGTTTGGTGCGCCGCTCGCCGTCTCTGCAATTGACGGCCGATGCACGGTCGACCACGAACGAGGTGACCGCATGATCGACGCGCTGTACAACGCCGGACTGGGTTTGCTGCCCGCCAGCTGGTGGACTGCGGCCGCCTGGCCTGTGATCTGGATTCTGCTCAAGATCGTGGCCGTGCTGGCCCCCCTGATGGGCGCTGTGGCCTACCTCACGCTGTGGGAGCGCAAGCTGCTGGGCTTCATCCAGGTCCGCTATGGCCCCAACCGCGTGGGCCCGGCCGGTCTGCTGCAGCCGATCGCCGACGCGCTCAAGCTGCTGACCAAGGAATTGATCCGCCCTGACGCCGCCAGCAATGGCTTGTTCCGTCTGGGCCCGATCATGGCCATCATGCCGGCTTTGGCCGCCTGGGTGGCCATCCCCTTCGGCCCCGAAGTGGCCCTGACCAACCTGAACGCCGGCTTGTTGCTGGTGATGGCGATCACCTCGATCGAAGTCTACGGCGTGATCATCGCTGGGTGGGCCTCGAACTCGAAGTACGCCTTCCTGGGCGCGCTGCGCGCCTCGGCTCAGATGGTGAGCTACGAAATTGCCATGGGCTTCTGCTTCCTGGTGGTTCTGATGGTGAGCGGCAGCATGAATCTGTCGGTCATCGTGGCAGGCCAGGCCAAGGGCATTGCGGCCGGCCTGGGGCTGAACTTCCTGTCCTGGAACTGGCTGCCCTTGCTGCCCATTTTCATGGTCTACCTGATCTCGGGCGTGGCAGAGACCAACCGCCACCCGTTTGACGTGGTGGAAGGCGAAGCCGAAATCGTGGCGGGTCACATGGTCGAGTACTCGGGCATGGGCTTTGCGATCTTCTTCCTGGCCGAATACGCCAGCATGTGGCTGGTCTCCATCCTGGCCGTGCTGATGTTCCTGGGCGGTTGGCTGTCGCCGATCGACCATGCCATCTTCAATGCCGTGCCGGGCTGGATCTGGCTGGGTGCCAAGACCTTCGTCGTGGTGTCCATGTTCATCTGGATCCGCGCCACTTTCCCGCGCTTCCGCTATGACCAGATCATGCGTCTGGGCTGGAAGATCTTCATCCCGGTCACCCTGGTGTGGCTGCTCGTGGTGGGTTTCTGGATGCAGAGCCCCTGGAACATCTGGAACTGAGTGGGCAAGAACATGACAGTCGCTGCAGCTTCCCCTTTTTCGCTCACGGACTTCTTGAAGAGCTTCATGCTTTTCGAGTTGTTCAAGGGCATGGCCATGACGGGTCGTTACGCCTTCAAACGCAAGGTGACGGTCCAGTTCCCCGAGGAAAAAACGCCTCTTTCGCCGCGCTTCCGTGGCCTGCACGCCTTGCGCCGTTATGACAACGGTGAAGAGCGCTGCATTGCCTGCAAGCTGTGCGAAGCGGTTTGCCCGGCCATGGCCATTACCATCGAATCCGATGTGCGTGCCGATGGTTCGCGCCGCACCACGCGTTACGACATCGACCTGACCAAATGCATCTTCTGCGGTTTTTGCGAAGAAAGCTGCCCGGTGGATTCGATCGTGGAAACCCATATTTTTGAGTACCACGGTGAAAAGCGGGGCGACCTGTACTTCACCAAAGACATGCTGTTGGCGGTGGGCGACCGTTACGAGAGCGATATTGCGGCTGCCAAGGCGGCAGACGCGAAATACCGTTGATCAGCTTCCTCGCCTGAACCCTGAAAAGATCTGATTCATGGACGCCAAGACTGGTTTCTTCTATCTCTTCTCGGTGGTGCTGCTTTTTGCGGCCTTCCGAGTGATCACAGCGCGCAACCCTGTGCATGCTGTCCTCTACCTCATGCTGGCCTTCTCGCAGGCCTCGGCCATCTGGCTGCTGCTCAAGGCCGAGTTCCTGGCCATTGCCCTGGTGCTTGTCTACCTGGGTGCGGTGATGGTGCTGTTCCTGTTCGTCGTGATGATGCTCGATATCGATGTCGACAGCATGCGCAAGGGATTCTGGAAACATTTCCCGCTGGCGGCCTTGATGGGTGCCGTGGTCGCTCTCGAAATGGCGGGTGTGCTGCTGGGTGGTTTCCGTCTGACGGAAGAGCCCGCCACGGCCGCCATGGCCGAAGCGGCTGCCAAGGGCATCCAGTACTCCAACGCCCAGGAAGTCGGCAAGCTGCTCTACACGCAGTATGTCTACCCGATTGAAATTGCCGCAGTCATCTTGCTGGTGGCCATGATCACGGCGATTGCCCTGACCCTGCGCCAACGCAAGGACAGCAAGTTCGTCGATGCCTCCGAGCAGGTGCGCGTCAAGGCCCGTGATCGCATGCAGCTGGTGAAGGTGGCCGCCACCCGCAAGGCTGAAGCGCCCCCCGCCGCTGAACCGGAGCAAGCCAAATGACACTGACCCTTGGACATTTTCTTTCGATCGGTGCCGTGCTGTTTGCGCTGTCGGTGATCGGGATTTTTCTGAATCGCAAGAACTTGATCGTTCTGCTCATGGCCATCGAGTTGATGCTGCTGGCCGTCAACATGAACTTCGTCGCCTTCTCCCATTTCCTGGGTGATGTGCACGGTCAGGTGTTCGTGTTCTTCATCCTGACCGTTGCGGCCGCTGAGTCCGCCATCGGTCTGGCGATCCTGGTGCTCCTGTTCCGTAACAAGAACAGCATCAATGTCGATGAACTCAACACGCTCAAAGGCTAACCAGAGAATCCAACAATGAGCGCAACGCTTTCTGCATCCACACTGCTGGCGGTGCCGCTGGCACCGCTGGCCGGGTCGATCCTGGCCGGGATTTTTGGCACGGCGTTCGGCGGCAACTGGATTGGTCGCCGCCTGAGCCACTCGCTGACCATCCTGGGCGTGTTCGTCGCCTTCGTGCTGTCGGCCCTCACCTTCAAGAGCGTGGCTTTTGAGGGGGCCCGTTTCAGCGAAACCCTGTACACCTGGATGGTGGTCGGCGGCCTGAAGATGGAGGTCGGTTTCCTCATCGACAGCCTGACGGCCATGATGATGTGCGTCGTGACCTTCGTGTCGCTGATGGTGCACATCTACACCATCGGCTACATGGAAGAAGACGAGGGCTACAACCGCTTCTTTGCCTACATCTCGCTGTTCACCTTCTCCATGCTGATGCTCGTGATGAGCAACAACATGCTGCAGCTGTTCTTCGGCTGGGAGGCTGTGGGCTTGGTGTCTTACCTGCTGATCGGCTTCTGGTTCAACAAGCCGACTGCCATCTTCGCCAACATGAAGGCGTTCCTGGTCAACCGGGTGGGCGACTTCGGCTTCATCCTGGGCATTGGCCTGCTGGCTGCCTACGGTGGCACCTTGAACTACGCCGAGACCTTTGCCAAGGCCGACGAGCTCGCCAAGCTGACCTTCCCGGGCACCGACTGGATGCTGATCACCGTGGCGTGCATCTGCCTGTTCATCGGGGCCATGGGCAAGAGCGCTCAGTTCCCGCTGCACGTCTGGCTGCCGGACTCGATGGAAGGCCCAACCCCGATTTCTGCCCTGATCCACGCGGCCACCATGGTGACCGCCGGTATCTTCATGGTGGCTCGCATGTCGCCGCTGTTCGAGCTCAGCGACACGGCTCTGAACTTCATCATGGTGATTGGTGCGATCACGGCGCTGTTCATGGGTTTCCTGGGCATCATCCAGAACGACATCAAACGCGTGGTGGCCTACTCGACCCTGTCGCAGCTCGGTTACATGACGGTGGCCCTGGGCGCTTCGGCCTACTCCGTGGCGGTGTTCCACCTGATGACGCACGCCTTCTTCAAGGCGCTGCTGTTCCTTGCCGCAGGCTCGGTCATCATGGGCATGCACCACAACCAGGACATCCGCTGGATGGGTGGCGTTCGCAAGTACATGCCCATCACCTGGATCACCTCGCTGATCGGTTCGCTGGCCTTGATCGGCACGCCGTTCTTCGCAGGCTTCTATTCCAAGGACAGCATCATTGAAGCGGTGCATGAGAGCCATCTGCCGGCCGCTGGTTTCGCCTCGTTCGCGGTGCTGGCCGGTGTGTTCGTCACCGCCTTCTACTCGTTCCGCCTCTACTTCCTGGTCTTCCACGGCAAAGAGCGCTTCGACCAGAACCCGGATGCTCACCATGGCCACGACGACCATGGCCATCATGGCGACCACCATGAGCCGCATGAATCGCCTTGGGTGGTGACCCTGCCGCTGGTCCTTCTGGCCATCCCTTCCGTGATCATCGGTTACATCGGCATCGAGCCCATGCTGTTCGGCGACTTCTTCAAGGACGTGATCTTTGTGGACGGCGAAAAGCACCAGGTGATGGAAGAACTGGCCCATGCCTTCCACGGCTCGGCCGCCATGGCCCTGCACGCTGTCAGCACCGCGCCATTCTGGCTGGCCCTGGCGGGTGTGGCGTTGTCCTACTACATGTACATGATCAACCCGGCACTGCCCGCAGCGATCAAGTCGGCCTGCAAGCCGATCTACAACCTGCTCGAGAACAAGTACTACCTCGACTGGATCAACGAAAACATCATTGCCCGCGGTGCACGTGGTCTGGGTCTGGGCCTGTGGAAGGCCGGTGACCAAGCCATCATCGACGGCGCGGTGGTCAATGGCTCCTGGAAGCTGGTCGGTTGGGTCGCTGGCTTGGTGCGCTGGATCCAATCCGGCTACATCTATCACTATGCGCTGGTGATGATCCTGGGTGTGTTTGTCTTCATGACGTATTTCGTCTGGCTCAACAAGTAGGAGAAAAACAAAAATGGGATTGTTGAGTCTTGCAATCTGGACACCGATTGTTTTTGGTGTCGTGCTGCTGGCCCTGGGCCGGGATGAACACGCCAAGGTGGTCCGTTGGATCGCCTTGATCGGAGCAGTCTGCGGTCTGCTGGTCACCTGGCCCCTGTACACGGGCTTCGAGATCGGAACCTCGGCCATGCAGTTTGTTGAAAACGTGAGCTGGATCGAGCGTTTCAACATCCACTACCACCTGGGTCTCGATGGGATCTCGTTCTGGTTCGTGCCCTTGACCGCTTTCATCACCGTGATCGTCGTGATCGCGGGTTGGGAAGTGATCACCGAGCGCGTCAACCAGTACATGGGCGCGTTCCTGATCCTCAGCGGTTTGATGATCGGTGTGTTCTCTGCCCTGGACGGCATGCTGTTCTACGTGTTCTTCGAAGCCACGCTGATCCCGATGTACCTGATCATCGGCATCTGGGGCGGTCCGAACAAGATCTACGCGGCGTTCAAGTTCTTCCTGTACACCTTGCTCGGCTCGCTGCTGACGCTGGTGGCTCTGATCTACCTGTACGCCGCTTCGGGTGGCAGCTTTGACATCCAGACCTGGCACAAGCTGCCGCTGGGTTCGACCGCCCAGACCCTGCTGTTCTTTGCCTTCTTCGCTGCGTTCGCTGTGAAGGTGCCGATGTGGCCGGTGCACACCTGGCTGCCTGACGTGCACGTGGAAGCTCCCACCGGCGGCTCTGCCGTGCTGGCCGCCATCATGCTGAAGCTGGGTGCCTATGGTTTCCTGCGCTTCTCGATGCCCATCGCCCCCGACGCCTCGCGTGAGTGGGCCTGGCTGATCATCGGTCTGTCGCTGACAGCTGTGATCTATGTGGGTCTGGTGGCCATGGTTCAGAAGGACATGAAGAAGCTGGTGGCTTATTCGTCTGTGGCGCACATGGGCTTTGTGACCCTGGGCTTCTTCATCTTCAACGACCTCGGCGTGGCCGGTGGTCTGGTGCAGATGATTGCCCACGGTTTTGTATCGGGTGCCATGTTCTTGAGCATCGGTGTGCTATACGACCGTGTCCACTCGCGTGAGATCGCCAGCTACGGTGGTGTGGTGAACACCATGCCCAAGTTCGCAGCCTTCGCCTTGCTGTTCTCGATGGCCAACTGCGGCCTGCCGGGCACCGCTGGTTTTGTGGGCGAGTGGATGGTGATCCTGGGGGCAGTGCAGTCCAACTTCTGGTTGGGTCTGCTGGCCGCCTCGGCCCTGATCTTTGGCGCGGCTTACACCCTGTGGATGTTCAAGCGCGTCTACCTGGGCCCGGTGACCAATGACCATGTGCGCGAACTCACGGACATCAACGCCCGCGAGTTCCTGATCATGACCCTGCTGGCGATTGCTGTTCTGGCAATGGGTCTGTACCCCAAGCCTTTCACCGATGTGATGAACGCGTCGGTCACTGAC
>CALRMF020000107.1:0-9076 GCA_943369035.1 Curvibacter sp. AEP1-3 | reverse complement strand
GGCCTGCGCCAGGCCAGCGAGCTGGGACCGATCGCCCGCCTGGCCCAACAGGCCAGTGGCAGCACGCCCTACACCCTGACGCTGGGCCTGCGCCGCGGCGCGCCGGAGTTGCAGTTCAGCAGCAGCTTGCAGGGGCTGGCGCTGAACCTGCCGGCTCCTCTGAGCAAGAGCGCCGGGATATCCCTGCCGCTACGGCTGGAGACCACCCTGACGCGCGACAGCCTGCAGGGCAAGGGCGCGCCGTTGCAGGACCAGCTCAGTTTTGAACTCGGTCGCATCGCCAGCGCCACCTATGTGCGCGACCTCTCAGGTCGCGAGGCGCGGGTGCTGCGCGGCACATTGGGGGTCGGCCTGACGCCGGATGAGCAGGTGCCGCTGCCCGCTGATGGCGTGGTGGCCAGTGTCAACCTGCAGAGTCTGGACGTCGATGCCTGGCAGGCCCTGCTGTCGCCCCCCGCCGCGGTGGCATCGGACAGCCGCAGCGGCGGCATCAGCCTGACGAGCGATTACCTGCCCACCCGCCTGGCGGTGCGCACACGCGAACTGGTGGCCACCGGGCGCAAGCTCAACCAGGTGGTGCTGGGCGGCACGCGCGAAGGCGGGACCTGGCGCGCCAATGTGGACGCGCAGGAGCTCAGCGGCTATCTCGAATACCGCCAGTCGGTGGGTAGCGCCCCGGGGCGTGTCTACGCGCGGCTGGCGCGGCTGGTGCTGGCACCTTCCTCGGTGCGCGACGTCGAGACGCTGCTGGAGGAGCAGCCGGTCACGATTCCGGCCCTCGACATCGTGGTCGATGACCTGGAGTTGCGCGGCAAGAAGCTGGGCCGGGTGGAGATCGAGGCCGTCAACCGCGGCAGCGGCGCGGTACGTGACGGTGGTGCGCGCGAATGGCGCCTCAACCGCTTCAATGTCCTGCTGCCCGAGGCCAGCTTCACCGCTACTGGCAACTGGGCCTTGCTCAATGACTCGGTCGCCCCCAGCCGTCCCGGCAGCCGCACGCCGGTGCAGCGCCGGCGCACCGTGATGAACTTCAAGTTCGACATTACCGACGCCGGCGGCGTGCTGACCCGCCTGGGCATGCCGGGTGTGATCCGCCGAGGCAAGGGCCGCATGGAAGGGCAACTGGCGTGGATGGGCTCGCCGCTGTCGCTGGACTACCCGACGCTGGGCGGTGCCTTCAATGTCAACGTGGAGAACGGCCAGTTTCTCAAGGCTGACCCGGGCATTGCCAAACTGCTGGGCGTGCTGAGCCTGCAATCGCTGCCGCGGCGCCTGACGCTGGATTTCCGTGACGTCTTCAGCGAGGGCTTCTCATTCGACTTCGTGCGCGGTGACATCCGCATCGAGCAGGGCATCGCCAGCACCAACAACCTGCAGATGAAGGGGGTCAATGCGGCTGTGCTGATGGACGGCCGGGCCGACATCGCGCGCGAGACGCAGGACATCCGGGTGGTGGTGGTGCCCGAGATCAACGCCGGTACCGCCTCGCTCATTGCTGGCTGGATCAATCCCGCGGTGGGCCTCGGCTCCTTCCTGGCCCAACTGGTGCTGCGCCGGCCGCTGATTGAATCGACCACCGAGGAATTCCAGATCACCGGCAGCTGGACCGATCCCAGGATCACCCGCACCGATGCACCAACCGCCGGCAAGGGCGAGAACAAGGGCGACGGCAAAGGCGAGGTGGTGCGATGAGGGTCGCGGCGCTGCAGATGGTGTCCGGTACGGACTGGCCAACCAACCTGGCGCGCGCCCGTGCCCTGATGCAGCAGGCGGCCGAGGATGCCGTGGAACTGGTGGTGTTGCCCGAGTATTTCTGCCTGCTGGGGCGGCAGGATAGCGACAAGCTCGCCATTCAGGAAGCCCTGGGGGCGGGGCCGATCCAGGACTTCCTGGCCAGTACCGCGCGCGAGTTCGGCCTGTGGTTGGTCGGTGGCACACTGCCGTTGTCGGCCGACGCCTCAGGCCCCAGTTCGCGGGTCTACAACAGCACCCTCGTCTACTCGCCGCAGGGCGACTGCGTGGCGCGTTACGACAAGATCCATCTGTTCCGCTTTGACAACGGGCGCGAGCGCTACGACGAATCGCGCGTGCTGCTCAGTGGCCGCCAGCCGGTGACGTTCGAATTGCCGTCGCGTGACGGCCACCGCTGGCGCCTGGGCCTGAGCGTGTGCTACGACCTGCGTTTTCCCGAGCTCTACCGCAGCTATGCGCAGGCTGGCGCCGACCTGCTGCTGGTGCCCGCTGCTTTCACCCACACCACCGGCCAGGCGCACTGGGAGATGCTGCTGCGCACACGCGCGGTGGAAAACCTGGCCTACGTGCTGGCCGCCGCGCAGGGCGGGATGCATGAGAACGGCCGCCGCACCTGGGGCCACTCCATGCTGGTCGACCCGTGGGGCCGGGTGCTGGCCGAGCAGGCCGAGGGCGAGGCGGTGGTCCGCACCGACCTGCAGCCCGAGCTGCTGCAGCAATGCCGCGCCCAGCTGCCGGCGCTGGAGCATCGCGTCCTGTGAACGCAACGCAGCGTCCTGCGACCGAGCAAACGCCTCACGCCTGGCGCCGCCGTGCCCTGTGGTCCGCGCTGACGGGACTGGTGGTGAGCCTGCTGGTCATCCTGGTCTGGCTGGCAGGCCGCTATGAAGCCAGCCAGGTCCAGAGCCGGCTGGAGCGCGACGTGACCGACGCGGTGGGCGACATCCGCTCGGCACTGACGCACAACGTGCAGAGCCTGCAGGCCCTGCAGTTCAACGACCCGACGCCCGCGGCCTGGGGTGCCGATGCGGCCAGGCTGTTGCGCGAACACCGGGAGCTGGTGCGCATCGAATGGCGTGACAGCCCACTGACCATTCGTGCCCACGTCGACACGCCGTTCCGCCCGCCGGTGTTCGACCGCCTGGGCCGCGACAGTGTGCAGAGCGAGGTCCGCGAGACCTGCAATGCCGCGCGCCGCCTGAGCGCCCCGGCCTATTCCACCAGCTACTTTCTGCCCCTGACCGACGGACTGGGGCTGGAGGTGATGGAGGTCTGTCTGCCGCTGGTCACTGCCGGTGTCACGATGGGTTATCTGGTCGCCACCTACTCGTTGCAGGACATGCTCGACCAGCTGGTGGCACGTCAGTTGTCACGCAGCCACGAGGTCTCGTTCACCGAGGGCGACGGCACCCGCCTGGCCATCCGCGGTTCGGCGCGCCGCGGCAGCCGCGTCTTCACCGCCCAGAGCCTGCTCGACCTGCCCGGCACCACACTGGTGCTGCGGCTGGACAGCTGGCGCGGTGCCCCCGACCTGTTTCCCAATGTGTTGACGGCACTGGTCACGGCGATGTCGATCGCGCTGGTGTCCATCCTTGTGCTGCTGGGCCGCGACATGCGCCGGCGCCTGAAAGCCGAGCGCGACCTGGCCGATGCGCTGGCCTTCCGCAAGGCGATGGAGGACTCGCTGGTGACCGGCCTGCGCGCGCGCGACCTGCAGGGCCGCATCACCTATGTCAACCCGGCGTTCTGCCAGATGGTGGGGTTCAGTGCCGAGGAGCTGATGGGACAGAGCGTCAATGCGCCCTACTGGCCGCCGGAGCTGGCCGACGAGTACCGCAAGCGCCAAAGTATCCGGCTCGCAGGCAATGCGCCACCGCGCGAGGGCTTCGAATCGGTTTTCATGCACAAGGACGGCACGCGCTTTCCGGTGCTCATCATCGAAGCACCGCTGATCAACGCCCAGGGCGTGCAGACCGGCTGGATGAGCGCTTTCCTCGATATCCGCGAGCAGCGCCGCGTGGAAGAGCTGTCGCGCGCCAGCCAGGAGCGGCTGCAGGCCACGGCGCGTCTGGCCATGGTGGGCGAGATGGCCTCGCTGCTCAGTCACGAACTCAACCAGCCGCTGGCCGCCATCTCCAGCTACGCCACCGGTTCTTTGAACCTGATGAAGCAGGGCGAACACAGCGCGGCCGACATCGAGTTGGCCATGCACCGCATCGCCCAGCAGGCCGAACGTGCCGGCAAGGTCATCAAGAGCGTGCACGACTTCGTGCGTCGGCGCGACCAGGCACGCGAGGCGGTGGCGCCGCAGGCGCTGCTCGATGCCACCCTGCCGCTGATCAACCTGCAGGCGCGCAAGCTGGGCGTGCAGGTCCAGCTGCAGCTCGCCCCGAACCTGCCCAAGGTGTTGTGCGACCGTACCATGGTCGAGCAGGTGCTGCTCAACCTGGCGCGCAATGCCATGCAGGCCATGGACCATCCGGACATCCTTGCGCGCGTACTGGGCCTGGGTGTGCATCGGCTGGCGGACGATGCGCGCTGGCTGGTGTTCTCAGTCAGCGATGTCGGGCCCGGTATCGCGCCCGAGGTCGCGCAGCAGCTGTTCACCCCCTTCTTCACCACCAAGGCCGAAGGCATGGGCCTGGGGCTCTCGTTGTGTCGTACCGTGATCGAGCAGCACGGCGGCACGCTGGCCTATGCGCCCCAGTCACCGCGCGGCACGATCTTTACCTTCACGTTGCCGCTCAGTGAGCTTGCCTGAGGAACCTGCGTAAGATCGCGCCCATGCAACCCATGATGGATGTCTCCGTTTTCATCGTCGACGATGACGCCAGCGTGCGAGAGGCCCTGGCCTGGCTGCTGCGCTCGCGCCGGTTGCCCAGCCAGGTCTTCGAGAGCGCGGATGCTTTCTGGCAGATGGTGGAGGGTGGCTGGGCGCCGACACAGGCGGCCTGCCTGCTGCTCGATGTGCGCATGCCCGGCCTGAGCGGCCTGGCCCTGTTCGAGCGCCTGGTGGAGCGCCGCCTGCACCAGGCGCTGCCGGTGATCTTCCTTACCGGCCACGGCGATGTGCCGACGGCGGTGGACGCCGTCAAGCGCGGCGCCTTCGACTTCTGCGAGAAGCCGTTTTCCGACAACGCGCTGGTGGACCGCATCGAGCAGGCGTTGGCGCGCTCGGCCGACCTGCTGCAGGCCCGGCAGCAGACGGGGCAGTTGCGCCAGCGTCTGAACGACCTGACCGAGCGCGAGCGCGACGTGATGCAGCTGGTGGTCGATGGCCTGCCCAACAAGCGCATCGCCGACCAGCTGGCCATCAGCGTGCGCACGGTCGAAGTGCACCGGGCCCGGGTGTTCGACAAGATGGAAGTGAAATCCGCGGTCGAATTGGCCAACCTGCTGCGCCGCCTGCAGGACGACTGAGTTCAGTCCCGCTTGTCGGTCGGTGCCTTCTCATCTGCCGCGGGCTCAGCCTGGCGCGGCAGTTCGCCCTTCTTGCGGCCGGAGAACATGGTCCACCAGACAATCAGCACCAGCAGCACCAGGGCGCCGAAGGCTTCAAGCAAAATCAGACCCATGAACCGACTCCAGAACTGGCTAACAACGCTTGCGATTGTAGGAACACTGGCGGGCTGTGCCAGCGCGCCACCCAGTAGCCGCGCGCCCGGGGTGCGGGCGCCGGCTGCCGACAGCGCGCTCGGGCCGGCGCTGCAGCAGGCCCGCAGCCGCTGGACGCCGGTGGCCTGGAGCGAGCTGCCCGGCCTGAACGAGGACCCGCTGCACGAGGCCTGGAACGCCTGGCTCAAGAGCTGCGAGCGGCCGGGGCCGGTGTTCGCGCCGCTGTGCAGCGAGGTGCGCCTGCTCAGCATCAGCAGCGCGGACGAGCAGCGCGCCTGGATGATGGCGCGGCTGCAGCCCTACCGCGTCGAGTCGCTGCAGGGCGGCGATGACGGCCTGCTGACCGGTTACTACGAACCGGTGCTGGAGGCCAGCCGTCTGCCGAGCGCCGAGTTCAGCGTGCCGCTGTACCAGCCGCCGGCCACGCTGGGCCAGCGCAAGCCCTGGTACAGCCGGCAGGAGATCGACACCGTGCCCGAGGTGCAGGCGCTGCTGCGCGGCCGTGCCATCGCCTACCTGAACAACCCGATCGATGCCTTGGTGCTGCAGATCCAGGGTTCCGGCCGGGTGCGCATCCAGGAGGCCGACGGCAGCCAGCGCGTCGTGCGCCTGGCCTTTGCCGGCTCCAACGAGCAGCCTTACCGCAGCGTCGGCCGCTGGCTGCTCGACCAGGGTGAGGTGCGCGATGCCTCCTGGCCCGGCATCAAGGCCTGGCTGGCGGCCAATCCGCAGCGCATCAACGAACTGCTGTGGAGCAACCCGCGTGTGGTGTTCTTCCGCGAGGAAGCGCTGCCCGAGCTGGACGCTGCCTTTGGCCCGCGTGGCGCGCAGGGCGTGCCGCTGACGCCGGGGCGCTCGATCGCGGTCGACCCCGGTAGCATTCCCTACGGTACGCCGGTCTGGCTGGCGTCCAGCGGGCCGCAGGTGCAGCTGCAAAAGCTGGTGCTGGCGCAGGACACCGGCAGTGCCATCACGGGCGCGGTGCGGGCCGACTACTTTGCCGGCTGGGGCGCCGGGGCGGCCGAACTGGCCGGGCGCCTGAAGCAGCCGTTGCGCCTGTGGGTGCTGTGGCCGCGCGACGCGGTGCGCTGAGAGTGCTCCAGCTCAGCGCAGGTTGACGCGCACCTGCACCTGCAGCCGGGACTGACTGCTGCGACGGCCCTTGCTGGTCAGCCCGTCCTGCTGGTCGTCCTGCGCCTGCTCGCTTTCGGCCACCGTCACCCATTCGCCCAGCGGCAGCATGACCGAGGTGCGGGTGCTGGCCGACTCACCGGTCAGCGCATTGCGCCCCTGCAAGGTGGCGAGCTCCAGCTCCACGGTGTCGCCGCCGTCCCAGAGCGGTGTGGCGTCGAAGCCGGTGCCGGCCTGCAGCCACAGCGTGCCCGGCACCGTGACCCAGCGGCCCTGATGCAGGAAGGACTGCAGCACACGCAATCCCACGTTGTTGCGCAGCACGATGGCGGTGCGCCGGCCATTGAGCACCAAGGCCTGCTGCTGAGCGCTGCCACTGCGTTCGGCCTGTGTGGCCTGGATGCCGAGGGCCAGGGCGGCGCTCGTGTTGCCCGGCTGCGCGCGCACGGCCGCGGCCGCGTCCTGGCGCTCCTGCGTGCGGCGGTCCTGCTCGACCTGCCGCACCTCGATCAGCAGGTTGCGCAGCGGCCGCTCGCCGGTCGCTCCTGAATTAATAGCTGTCTGCGCTTGCGCAGCGAAGGTCAGAGCCGAAAAGAATGCCCAGACCAGGTGGCGGATCCGAATCATCGTTTTCTCCGGTTGCCGGCGCGGGGGCGGGCGGCAGGCGGTGGCGGCGCATTGGGGGCCTGCAGGTGTCCCAGCGGCAGCGTGCTGCTGGCCTTGACCTCGCCGAGCGAGAAGCTGGTGTGCAGGTCCTTCACGTTGGGCAGGTTGATCAGGCGCTGCAGTGCAAAGCGCGAGAAGTGGTCCAGGTCCTGCGCCACCACCTGCAATTCGAAGGTGCCGGTGCCGCTGATGTAGTGGCAGGAGATCACTTCCGGTAACTCGCGCACCGCCTCTTCCAGCACGCGAGTGGCGTCACCGGTGTTGCGTTCGGCATCGAGCCGCACGAAGGCCAGCACCCCGAGGCCGATCTTCTGCCGGTCCAGCTCGGCCCGGTAGCCGCGGATGTAGCCGGCCTCTTCCAGTGCCCGCACGCGGCGCCAGCAGGGCGCGGCCGACAGGCCCACGCGGGCAGCCAGCTCGGCATTAGTCAGGCGGGCGTCGGCCTGCAGTTCGCGCAGGATGGCGAGGTCAAACTTGTCCAGTGTTTCCATTTGTCGATATTTTGAGCAATATTCTTTCTCAGGATAGCTTAAACAGCGCAAAGAAAGCAAAGACTTATCCATGCTGTTGGACATACACTTGCCCGACCGCAACCAGGGTGGCGGCCTCACGAGGGCGGCGCGCCGAGGGCGGCAACACTGCACAGGAGACAAACAAGATGAACGCCCCGCTGCCCGAGCACATCCGCAAGGCTCTGGAAACCGTCACGCTCGATGACAAATACGCCCTGGAACACGGCCGCGCCTTCATGAGCGGCATCCAGGCCCTGGTCAAGCTGCCCATGCTGCAGCGCCAGCGCGACGCCCTGGCCGGCAAGAACACCGCCGGCTTCGTCAGCGGCTACCGCGGCTCGCCGCTGGGTGGCTACGACCAGGCGCTGCAGAAGGCGGCCAAGTACCTCAAGAGCCAGAACATCGTGTTCCAGCCCGGCGTCAACGAGGAACTGGCGGCTACCGCCTTGTGGGGGACGCAGCAGCTCGGCTTTACGCCGCCCGGCAGCAACCGGTTCGACGGCGTGTTCGGCATCTGGTACGGCAAGGGCCCGGGTGTGGACCGCTGCGCCGACGTTTTCAAGCACGCCAACATGGCTGGCACCACGCCTTGGGGCGGCGTGATCGCGGTGGCTGGCGACGACCACGTGGCCAAGAGCTCTACCGCGGCGCACCAGAGCGACCACATCTTCAAGGCCTGCGGCCTGCCGGTGTTCTTTCCGGCCAGCGTGCAGGAGATCCTCGATCTCGGCGTCCATGCCTTCGCCATGAGCCGTTTCAGCGGCGTCTGGGCCGGCATGAAGACCATCCAGGAAATCGTCGAGTCCAGCGCCAGCGCCGTCATCGACCCCGGGCGCGTGCAGATCGTGCTGCCGGAATTCGAGATGCCGCCAGGCGGCGTGCACATCCGCTGGCCCGATGCCGCGCTGGACCAGGAGGCGCGCCTGTTCGACTACAAGTGGTATGCCGCGCTGGCCTATGTGCGCGCCAACCGGCTCAACCACAACGTCATCGAAGGGCCGAACGACCGCTTGGGCATCATCGCCAGCGGCAAGGCCTACAACGACACGCGCCAGGCCCTGCTCGACCTGGGGCTGGACGACGCCACTTGCCGCGCTTTGGGCATCCGCTTGCACAAGGTGGCCGTGGTCTGGCCGCTGGAGGCGCAGACCACGCGCGAGTTCGCCGCCGGCCTGCGCGAGATCCTGGTGGTGGAGGAAAAGCGCCAGGTCATCGAGTACCAGCTCAAGGAAGAGCTCTACAACTGGCGCGGTGACGTGCGCCCCACGGTGCTGGGCAAGTTCGACGAGGTCGAGGGTGACTTCAGCGGCGGCGAGTGGAGCATGCCCAACCCCAGCGACAACTGGCTGCTGCGCGCCAAGGCCGACCTGACGCCGGCCATCATCGCAAAGGCAATTGCC
>CALRMF020000106.1:0-9089 GCA_943369035.1 Curvibacter sp. AEP1-3 | reverse complement strand
AGATCGTGCTGAACGACTGGGCCTGGTACCAGGACAACGGCATCACGCTGCATGCCGGCTGGACCGTGACCGAGGTGGACCGCGTCAAGCGTCTGGTGCATGCGAAGAATGCCGCCGGCGAAACCCTGAGCGCGCCTTACGACCGCCTGATCATGGCCACCGGCTCCAACCCCTTCATCCTGCCGATTCCGGGCAAGGACCTGCAAGGCGTGCTGGCCTACCGCGACATTGCCGACACCCAGGCCATGATCGACGCCGCCGCCCAGTACAAGCACGCGGTGGTGATCGGCGGCGGCCTGCTGGGCCTGGAGGCCGCCAACGGCCTGATGAAGCGCGGCATGGACGTCACCGTGGTGCATGTCTCGCCCTGGCTGATGGAGCGCCAGCTGGACGACGTGGCCGGCAAGCTGCTGCAGAAGTCGCTGCAGGAGCGCGGCATGAAGTTCCTCATGGGCGCCAACACGCAGGAGCTGGTGGGCGGTGCCGACGGACGTGTGCAGCGCGTGAAGTTCAAGGACGGCAGCGAGGTGCCGGCCGAGCTGGTGGTGATGGCGGTGGGCATCCGTCCCAACACCGCGCTGGCCGAGTCCATGGGCCTGCACGTGAACCGCGGCATCGTGGTCAGCGACACATTGCAGACCACGACCGACGCGCGCATCTACGCCGTGGGCGAATGCGCGGCGCACCGTGGCATTGCCTACGGCCTGGTGGCCCCGCTGTTTGAGCAGGGCAAGGTGCTGGCCAACCACCTGGCCGAGTACGGCATCGGTCGTTACACCGGCTCGCTGACCTCCACCAAGCTCAAGGTCACCGGCATCGACCTGTTCTCGGCCGGCAACTTCATGGGCGGTGACGACACGGAAGAGATCGTGATGAGCGACCCCGGTGCCGGCGTCTACAAGAAGCTGGTGCTCAAGGACGACAAGCTCATCGGCGCCTGCCTGTACGGCGACACCGTGGATGGCAGCTGGTACTTCAAGCTGCTGCGCGACGGCCGCCCGGTGGCCGACATCCGCGACAAGCTGATGTTCGGTGAATCGAACATTGGTGACGCCGGCCACGAAGGTCACAGCAAGGCCGCCGCCATGGCCGACACCGATGAGGTGTGCGGCTGCAACGGCGTCACCAAAGGCTCGATCTGCAAGGCCATCAAGGAAAAAGGCCTGTTCACGCTGGACGAGGTGCGCAAGCACACCAAGGCCAGCGCTTCCTGCGGTTCCTGCACCGGGCTGGTGGAACAGATCCTGATGTTCACGGCCGGTGGCGACTACTCCGCCAGCCCCAAGACCAAGGCCATGTGCGGCTGCACCGAACACGGCCACCAGGCGGTGCGTGATGCGATCCGTGAGCACAAGCTGCTGACGATTGCCGACGTCTTCAAGTTCATGGACTGGAAGACACCCAACGGCTGCGCCAGCTGTCGCCCGGCCGTCAACTACTACCTGATCAGCAGCTGGCCCAAGGAGGCCAAGGACGATCCGCAGAGCCGCTACATCAACGAGCGCAGTCACGCCAACATCCAGAAGGACGGCACCTACAGCGTGATCCCGCGCATGTGGGGCGGCGAGACCACGGCCGACGAGCTGCGTCGCATTGCCGATGCGGTGGACAAGTACAAGATCCCGACCGTGAAGGTGACCGGTGGCCAGCGCATCGACCTGCTGGGCGTGAAGAAGGAAGACCTGCAGGCGGTGTGGAAGGACATCGGCATGCCCAGCGGCCACGCCTACGCCAAGGCCCTGCGCACGGTGAAAACCTGCGTGGGCAGCGAGTGGTGCCGCATGGGCACGCAGGACAGCACGCAGATGGGCAAGGACCTGGAAAAGGCCATGTGGCGCATGTACGCGCCGCACAAGGTGAAGTTCGCCGTCTCAGGCTGCCCGCGCAATTGCGCCGAGGCCGGCATCAAGGACGTGGGCATCATCGGTGTCGACTCCGGCTGGGAGATGCACATCGCCGGCAACGGCGGCATCAAGACCGAGGTGGCGCACTTCTTCACCAAACTCAAGACGGCGGAGGAAGTGCTGGAGTACACCGGCGCCTTCATGCAGCTCTACCGCGAGGAAGGCTGGTACCTGGAGCGCACGGTGCACTACGTGAACCGCGTGGGCCTGGACTACGTGAAGAAAAAGATCCTGGACGACCACGCCGGCCGCAAGGCGCTGTGGGAACGGCTGCAGTTCGCGCTGGACGGCGAGCCCGATCCGTGGTTCGAGTTTGACAAGGCGCAGGTCGACACCCGCCAGTTCGAAAAAATATCGGCATGAAATTGGCGCTTCGCCCTTATCGGACGAGCGCCAACAGCTACCAAAAAGTGAGCACATCATGAGTGAATGGAAAACCATCTGCCGCGTGGAAGACATCCCGGTGCTGGGGTCCCGCCGCGTAGCGCGCCCGCAGGGCATGGACGTGGCGGTGTTCCGCAACGACCAGGATGAGGTCTTCGCCCTTCTCGACCGCTGCCCACACAAGGGCGGCCCGCTGAGCCAGGGCATCGTGTTCGGCACCCACGTGGCCTGCCCGCTGCACAATTGGACCATCGCGCTGGACAGCGGCTGCGCCAGGGCGCCGGACGAAGGCAGCACGCCGCACTTCGCCGTCAAGGTGGAGAACGGCCAGGTGCACCTGGACATGCAGGAACTCAACAGCCTGGCACTGGACGTGCCGCCCCCGGTGGCCGGCCCCTGCCAGAGGAAGACCGCCTGCGCATGAGCCCTGACCCCGTCAGAGAGACGCGCTCCACCTGCCCGTACTGCGATCTCGCAGCGGGTGCTGCGGATCGCTTTGCGAGCACGATGAAACACCTCCGTAGGGACTGAACATGCCGACGGAAACTCGCTCCACCTGTCCCTACTGCGGTGTGGGCTGTGGCGTCATCATCGAGTCGCAGGGTGCAAAGATCACCGGCGTGCGCGGTGACCCGGCGCACCCGGCCAATTTCGGCCGCCTGTGCTCCAAGGGCTCGACGCTGCACCTCACAGCTGCCCCCGAAGTGACGCGGCAGATGCGGCTGCTGCAGCCGATGCAACGCCTGCAGCGCGGCGCAGCGCCGCAGCCGGTGGCCTGGGATGCGGCGCTGGACCTGGCCAGCCAGCGTTTTGCCGACATCATCCGCACCCACGGCCCGGATGCGGTGGGCTTCTACGTCAGCGGCCAGTTGCTGACCGAGGACTACTACGTCTTCAACAAGCTGGCCAAGGGCCTGATCGGCACCAACAACATCGACACCAACTCGCGCCTGTGCATGAGCAGCGCGGTGGCCGGCTACAAGCAGACGCTGGGTGCCGACGCGCCGCCGGCCTGCTATGAAGACATCGACCACGCCGGCTGCCTGTTCATCGCCGGCAGCAACACGGCCTGGGCGCATCCCATCCTGTTTCGCCGCATCGAGGCGGCAAAGAAAGCCAACCCCGCGCTCAAACTCATCGTGGCCGACCCGCGGCGCACCGACACCGCGGGCAGCGCCGACCTGTTTCTTCAGATCCAGCCCGGCACCGACGTGGCGCTGTTCAACGGCCTGCTCTACATCATGCTGTGGGAGGGCTGGCTCGACCCGGCCTATATCGCGGACCACACCAGCGGCTTCGACGCCCTCAAGGCCACGCTGCAGGAGTACACGCCCTACCTGGTGGCGCAGACCTGCGGCATCGACAAGCAGGCGCTGTACGAGGCGGCGCGCCTGTTCGCCACCGGCGGCAGCGGCGATGTGCTGCGCCGCGGCGCCACGCTCAGCCTGTACTGCCAGGGCCTGAACCAGAGCAGCAGCGGCACCGCCAAGAACGCGGCGCTGATCAACCTGCACCTGGCCACCGGCCAGATTGGCAAACCGGGCGCCGGCCCGTTCTCGCTCACCGGCCAGCCCAATGCCATGGGCGGGCGCGAGGTCGGCGGCCTGGCCAACCTGCTCAGCGCCCACCGCGATCTGGCCAATCCGCAACACCGCGCCGAGGTGGCCGCGCTGTGGGGTGTGCCCGCGGTGCCTGACAAGCCGGGCAAGACCGCGGTGGAGATGTTCCAGGCCGCCGCTGACGGCGAGATCAAAGCCCTCTGGATTGCTTGCACCAACCCCGCCCATTCCATGCCCGACCAGGCCACCGTGCGCCGCGCGCTGGAACGTGCCGAATTCGTGGTGGTGCAGGACGCCTTTGCCCACACCGCCACCGGCAACTACGCCGACCTGCTGCTGCCCGCCACCACCTGGGGTGAAAAGGACGGCACCGTGACCAACAGCGAGCGCCGCATCTCGCGCGTGCGCCCGGCTGTGCCGGCGTCCGGCGCGGCGCGGCCCGACTGGCAGATTGCGGTGGACTTCGCCCGCCGACTGCAGGCGCTCGGCCTCGGCCCGCGCCACGCGCTCTTTCCCTATGCGTCACCCGAGTCGGTGTGGAATGAACACCGCGAGTCCACGCGCGGGCGCGACCTCGACATCACCGGCCTGAGCTACGCGCTGCTCGAAGCAGCACCCCAGCAATGGCCGTGTCCTGCAGACACGGTCCAAGGCCGCAAGACGAACGGCAACGCGACCGCGTTGCCGGCCCTCGGTCTGCAACTTGGCAAGGCGCGCCTGTACGAAGACGGCGTCTTCCCCACGCCTGACGGCCGCGCCCGCTTTGCCAACACCGTCTACAGAGAAGTGGCCGAGCCGCGTGACTCGCGCTATCCGTTTGCCCTCACCACCGGCCGCCTGCGCGACCAGTGGCACGGCATGAGCCGCACCGGTACGCTCGGCCGTTTGTTCGGCCATGTGGCCGAACCGGCGGTGCAGCTGAATCCGCAGGACATGGCACGCCGCGACTTGGGGCAAGGCGATCTGGTGCACGTCACCAGCAAGCGCGGCAGCATCGTGGTACCACTGCAGGCCAGCGATGAGGTGGCGCCCGGCCAGGCCTTCATGGCCATGCACTGGGGGCCGGAATACCTGGGCGGCCTGAGCAGCGCCGGCGTGCCGCTGGCGGGCGTCAATGCACTCACCACCTCGGCCTATTGCCCGGACTCGAAGCAGCCCGAGCTCAAGCACGCGGCGGTGAAGATCCTCAAGGCCGAGCTGCCCTGGACGCTGCTGGCCCTGGCCTGGCTGCCGGCCGACCGCGCACTGGCCACGCGTGAAGCGCTGCGCGCCCTCATGACGCGCTTTCCCTTTGCCACGTGCGTGCCCTTCGGGCGGGAACGCACCGGCGTGCTGCTGCGCGCCGCCGCGCACGAGCCGCCGCCGGACGAACTGCTGGCCGAGATCGAGGCGCTGCTGCAGCTGAACGACGCCAGCGTGCTGCGCTATGCCGACATCAAGCGCCATCAGCGCCGTGCCGTGCGACTGCAACGCGGCACGGAAAGCACCACGGTGGCGGGTTTCCTGCTGGCGGGCGACACGCGCTCCGAAACCTGGCTCAAGCCGCTGCTGCAAGGCGAATTGCCAGCGCAGGCCTATGGCCGTGCCCTGCTGCAAGGCAGCGCCCAGGCGCCGGGGGCGATGGCCGCGCCCAGCCGCCAGGTCTGCACCTGCTTCAACGTGAGCGAGAACGCCATCCAGACGCAGCTGACGCGTTGCCGCGGCAACGAGAGTGAACGCCTGGCCCAGCTGCAGCAGGCCCTGCAGTGCGGCACCAACTGCGGCTCCTGCGTGCCCGAGTTGCAGCGCCTGGTGCGTGAGCAACCCGCCCTCAAGCAGGCGGCATGAACTGGCCCGCCGCAGCGCGGTGCGGCCGTTTCCCCGTGAATCAGCTTATTACCAATTTTTATAACAACAGGAGCAGAATTCCCTCATGAGCATCAGTCAGTACATCCGTGAAATCGGCCGCGGCAAGGAAGGCGCGCGGTCGCTCACGCGTGTGCAGGCCGCCGACCTGTTCGGCCAGGTGCTCGACGGCACGGTGAGCGACCTCGAGGTGGGCGCCTTCTGCATTGCCATGCGCGTCAAGGGCGAAACACCGGAGGAAATGGCCGGCTTCCTTGACGCCACCCATGCGCGCCTGCAACGGGTGCCCGCGGCACAACCGGTGGTGGTGCTGCCGAGCTACAACGGGGCGCGCAAGCTGCCCGGCCTGTTGCCTCTGCTGGCGCTGCTGCTGGCACGCGAAGGTATGCCGGTGCTGGTGCACGGCACGCCCACCGAGTCGGCCCGGGTCTACACGTCAGACGTGCTCGCTGTGCTTGGCATGCCCGCACATACAGCTATCGAATCCATAGCACCGGCGGAGGTGCAGTTTGTGCCTACCGCCTTGCTCAGCCCCGGCCTGCAGCGGCTGCTGGAGGTGCGCCGCGTGGTCGGCCTGCGCAACCCGGCGCATAGCCTGGTCAAACTGATGAACCCGGTGGCCGGGCCGGCACTGGTCGTCAGCAGCTACACGCACCCGGAATACGCGCAGTCGATGGCACAGACTTTCGAGCTCATGCAGGCCCATGCGCTGCTGCTGCGTGGGACCGAAGGCGAGCCGGTGGCCGATGCGCGCCGCCTGCCGCAGATGGACGGGTTCATGGCCGGGTGCCGCAGCGTGCTGCAGGAGGCGCAGGGCGGCTCACTGCTGGCCCTGCCCGGCCTGCCCCAAACCACCGATGCCACGGCCACCGCCGCCTACATCCACGAGGTGCTGGCCGGCCGCAGCGAAGTGCCGGCACCGATTGCGGTGCAGGTGGAACACATCTTGCGTCTCATCCGTCAGATCTAACTCACCCGTGGAGCCCGTCATGAACCCGCACACTTTCACGACCCTCGGCAGCTGTACCCTGGTCGGCGCCGGTCCCGGTGACCCGGAGCTGCTCACGCTCAAAGCCGTGAAGGCGATCCAGAGCGCCACCGTGCTGTTTGTCGACGACCTGGTGAACGAGGCCATCGTCGCCCACGCGGCACCCAGCGCGCGCATCGTGCACGTGGGCAAGCGCGGCGGCTGCAAGTCCACGCCGCAGGCCTTCATCGAAAAACTCATGATCACCGCGGTGCGCGAAGGGCATCGCGTGGTGCGCCTCAAGGGGGGCGACCCGTTCATCTTCGGCCGCGGTGGCGAAGAGGTGGAGCATTTGCAGCAAGCCGGCATCCAGGTGGAAGTCATCAATGGCATCACTTCCGGCCTGGCCGCGGTGACGTCGCTCGGCGTGCCGCTGACGCACCGCGACCACGCGCACGGCGTGCTCTTCCTCACCGGCCATGCCAAACCCGGCGAGCAGGGGCCCGACTGGCCGACCATCTCCGCCACCGCGTACGCGGCCAAGCTCACGCTGGTGATCTACATGGGCGTGAGCGGTGCGCAGCAGATCGAACACGGCCTGCTCACCGGCCTGCCCGGCCACACGCCGGTGGCGCTGATCCAGAACGCCACGCTGCCGACGCAGCGCCATGCCGTCACCACCCTGGCCGAACTGCACGCCACGCTGGTGCGTGAAGAACTAGGCAGCCCCTGCATCATCGTGGTCGGGGACGTGTTCCAGGGCCAACTCGCCCTGCAGCAGGAAGCTGGCCCGGCGCTTGCTTGGGGTACCTGAGCGGGGCCACGAGTCCCGCGCGGGGCCACTCACAGGCCCCATTCGGGAGCCCCTCATGAACCACAAGTTTGCCGTCACTGTCACACCGTCATCCAAAGCTGTTCCTGCGCCGGCTTCCGCCGCCGGCCTGTCACTCGTCAACCTGGCGGCACGCCAGCGCATGCTGTCGCAGCGCATGATCCTGCAGACCGTGCTGGCCGCCCAGGGCCACGCGGCCCAGCTGGAAGCAGCGCGCAAGTCACTGCAGGTGTTCACTGAAAGCCAGCAGCACCTGGAGGCCACGCCGCGCCAGTTGGAAACGGCCGCGGCGCGCCGCATCGAGACCGCCTACCACGGCCCGCAAGGCGTGGCACCGGTGATTGCGGAATTCATCAACCTGGTGCGCACCACGCTGGACCAGATCGACCGCCACGGCATGCACCAGGACGAAACGCTGGCCCGGCTGGTGGCGCAGACCGACCAGGTGCTGGCCGCGCTGAATGCCGCCACCACCGCCTTCGACGACATCACCAAGGCCAAGGCCGACGCCATGATGTACGAGCTGACCGGCATCGTGGGCGACATCCAGAGTGTGGCCAAGGAAGCCAAGGTGGTGAGCTTCAACGCCCAGGTGATGGCGGCGCGCGCCGGCCAGCACGGGCGCGAGTTCGCCGTGGTGGCCAATGTGCTGTCCACCATCACCAGCGAGATCGATGGCCTGACGCGCAAGGCCATGCAGCTGGCCGACCGGGGCAAGCTGGCAGCATGAAGTGAAACACCCCCGTTGCTTGCTCACTGCGTGTAGCCGCCTCCCCCTTGCAGGGGGCAACGCCAGTGGACCGGCGGAGCCGGTTCCACGGCGTTCCGCGCTTAGATACCGGTAGGGCTCTGCTTCGTGCGTTGCGGCCCGCGCGCGGAATCAGCTCATAAACTCGGGGGCATGAAGCAATTCGATGTGGTGGTGGTCGGCGCCGGGGCGGCCGGTCTGTTTTGTGCCGGGGTGACCGGGCAGCGGGGGCTCAAGGTACTGGTCATCGACCATGCGGCTAAGGTGGCGGAGAAGATCCGCATCTCGGGCGGCGGGCGCTGCAACTTCACCAACCGCGACCTTGACGTGCGCCAGCCGCACAAGCACTTCCTGAGCGACAACCCGAACTTCTGCCGCTCAGCCCTGTCCCGCTACACGCCGTCCGACTTCATCGCGCTGCTGCAGCGCGACGGCATTCCCTTCCACGAGAAGCACAAGGGCCAGCTGTTCTGCGACCGCTCGGCCGACGACATCATCCAGCTGCTGCTGCGTGAATGTGAGCGCGGTGGCGTGACGCGCTGGCAGCCCTGCGCCGTGAAGAATGTGAGGTTTTCGGCCTCCAGCCCAGACGGAACGGGCGCAGGCAGCTATGAAATCGATAGTGATCAGGGCACGGTGCAGTGCCGCGCCGTGGTGGTGGCCACCGGCGGCCTGTCGATCCCGAAGATCGGTGCCACGGACTTCGGCTACCGCATCGCCCGCCAGTTCGGCCTCAAGCTCATCGAGCCGCGCCCCGCGCTGGTGCCGCTGACTTTCGACGGCATGGCCTGGGCGCCCTATGCGGGGCTGGCCGGGCTGGCGCTGCCGGTGCAGATTGAAACAGGAAGCA
>CALRMF020000105.1:0-9164 GCA_943369035.1 Curvibacter sp. AEP1-3 | reverse complement strand
GGAGACGTCCACCTGCAGCGCCAGCACGTCTACGCCCGCCGCCTTCATTTCGGCGGCGGCCTGCTCCAGCGCGTCCTTTTGCACATCCACCAGCACCAGCCGCATGCCGAACTGTGCGCCCAGGCGCGCGCACTCCAGGCCAAAACCGGAGCCGGCACCGGTCAGCACCGCCACTTTGTCCTTGTAATCCGTGATCACTGTATTTGCTCCTCGTTGTCAGTCGGGCAGCGCGCGCTGCAGGATGCTGTCGAACGCCGTGCCGGCACCCAGGCTGCCAAAGGTATGGCCCCAGTTGCCAGCCAGGCGCGAATCGCAGAAGGCGGCGAACACCGCCGGCGGCGCGCTCTGGGCCAGCAAGGCGCCTTGCACCGCCAGCGCCACGTCCTGCGCCAGCCGGCGTGCCTCCATCTCGCTGGCCATGGCTTCCACGCGGTGCGGCAGGCTCTGGGACAGCCGATCCAGCGCCGGGTGCTGGCCGCGTGCCGGCGCCAGTTCCTGCTCCAGCGCGACGGCGGCATCGCCCTTGCGCAAGGCCCGCAGCAGATCGAGCGCCATGATGTTGCCGGAGCCTTCCCAGATCGAATTGACCGGCATCTCGCGGTAGATGCGCGCCATCACGCCCTCACCGCCCTCTTCCACGTAGCCGTTGCCGCCCAGGCACTCCATTGCCTCCTGGGCGAAGGCACTGCCGCGTTTGCAGATCCAGAACTTGGCGATCGGCGTCAGCAGGCGTGCCATGAGCTGCTCATGGGACTTGGCTTGATGGTCAAAAGCACGTGCGAGTCTTATGGATAGTGCACAGGCTGCTTCACTTTCGATAGCAAGATCGGCCAACACATTGCGCATCAGGTCGTGCTCAATAAGACGTTTGCCGAAGGCGTGACGCTGGCGTGTGTGGTGCAGAGCCAGTACCAGGGCCTGACGCATCAGCCCGCTGGTGCCCAGCGCACAGTCCAGCCGGGTCATGGTGCCCATCTCCAGGATCAGCGGCACGCCGCGCCCCTCCTCGCCCACCAGCCAGGCGCAGGCCTGCACGAACTCCACTTCGGAGCTGGCATTGGCCTTGTTGCCCAGCTTGTCCTTGAGGCGCTGGATGTACAGGCCATTGCGCGAACCGTCCGGCAACACGCGCGGCAGGAAAAAGCAGCTCAAACCGCCAGGCGCCTGCGCCAGCACCAGAAAGGCATCACACATCGGCGCCGAGAAGAACCACTTGTGGCCGGTGAGCCGGTAGCGTGCCCCCCAGGCGTCGTGGCCATCGGGCAGCGCCTGGGTGGTATTGGCGCGTACGTCGGAGCCGCCCTGCTTTTCGGTCATGCCCATGCCCATGGTGACACCGAGCTTCTGGGTGTGAGGCTTGAGCACCGGATCGTAGGCGCGACTGCTCAGGCGCGGCCCCCAATCGGCGTGGAGGGCGGCGTTGTGCCGCAGGGCGGGCGTGACCGCATAGGTCATGGAGATCGGGCACAGGATCGATGGCTCCAGCTCGGTGAAGAGCATGAAGCCGGCCGCGCGCAATACATGGGCCGAGGCGGCCTGACCCGCCCAGGGCGTACCGTGCAGGCCGGCCTCGGTGGCCGCCGTCATCAGCGTGTGGTAGCTCGGGTGGAACTCAACTTCGTCGATGCGGTGGCCGTAGCGGTCGTGGCTGCGCAGCTGCGGTGTGTGCACATTGGCCAGTCTTGCGTGGTTCTGCATCGCCGGCGTACCCAGCTCCGCGCCAAGCGCATGCAGAGGCGCCGTGTCCTGCTGCGGCGCATTGAACTTCAACGCCTCTTGCAGTGGCTGGTTGGTCTCGAACAGGTTGTAGTGCACCAGCGGTTCTGGTTGATTGCGCACTTCATGGGTGGCGTGCACGGGCGACCTCCTTGCTGCGCCGAGCGTCCCTCAGATCAGCTTGACCAGCTGCTTGCCGAAGTTTTTCCCCTTGAGCAAGCCCAGGAAGGCCTCGGGGGCTGCCTCGATGCCCTGCGCCACCGACTCGCGCGGCCGCAGCTTGCCGCTGCCCACCAGGCCGCCCAGCTCTTTCAGGGCCTCCGGCCAGACTTCCATGTGCTCGCTGACGATGAAGCCCTGCACCTTGAGTCGGTTGGTCAGGATCAGCTGCGGGTAGGCCATGGGCAACGGCTGGCCGTCGTAGCCGGCGATCATGCCGCACACGGCGATGCGACCGTGCGCGTTCATGCGCAGCAGCACAGCGTCCAGTACCATGCCGCCCACGTTCTCGAAGTGACCGTCGATGCCATTCGGGCAGGCGGTCTTCAGCGCCTTGGACAGGGAGATGGCATCCGGGTGTTGCTTGTAGTCGATGCAGGCGTCAAAGCCCAGCTCGTTCACCACATAGTCGCACTTGTCCTTGCCGCCGGCAATGCCGACCACGCGGCAGCCGCGTGCCTTGGCCAGCGCGCCGTAGGCACTGCCCACCGCCCCCGCGGCTGCGCTTACCACCACGGTGTCGCCCGCCTTGGGGTCGATGATCTTCACCAGGCCATACCAGGCCGTCACGCCCGGCATGCCGACAGCACCCAGATAGTGGCTCAGCGGCACATGGGTGGTGTCCACCTTGCGGATGGCTCCCGGCTGGCTGGCATCGACCACGCTGTACTCCTGCCAGCCGCCCATGCCCACCACCTTGTCGCCAGCCGCGAACTTGGGATGGCGGCTTTCCACCACTTCGCCCACGGTACCGCCGATCATCACCTCGCCCAGCGGCTGTGGCGCGGCGTAGCTCTTGCCCTCGTTCATGCGGCCGCGCATGTACGGATCCAGACTCAGGTAGTGGTGCCGCACCAGCACCTGGCCGTCGGCCAGTGCCGGGGTCTGGACGGTTGCCAATTTGAAATTGCTGACGCTGGCCTCGCCCTGCGGGCGGTTGTCGAGCAGCCATTGACGATTGTTGGGCATGGTCATCCTCGGTTTCTTCAGTCGGTGGAGATCACGTTCAGTGCATGGCTGCCCTTGGGGCCGGTCGGCAGGCGCTTGACGTACTTGAAGGTGCCGGTGGCGTGGGCGCAGGCCCGACCCTCGGCATCGAAAATGGTGGCTTCGGTGAAGGCCAGTGTGGCGGTGCGGTGGATCAATCGGCCCTTGGCGATGAGCTTGCCGCGCGCCGCCTGCATGAAGCTGGTCTTCATCTCGATGGTGACCACGCCCATGTCCGGCTGCACGCTGCGCGCCGCCGTGGCCATGGCCACGTCCATCAGCGTCATGCTGGCGCCGCCGTGCGTGACGTCGAAGGAGTTCAGGTGCTCGGGCTGCGGCGTGTAATGCAGCTCGGACTCGCCGCCCTCGAAGCGCTCCAGGGTGAAGCCCAGGTGATCGACAAAGGGAATGCGGACGCCAAAAGGAATCGACACAGCATCAGCCTCCCGTCACGCAACTCACGCCACCGTCCACCGCCAACCACTGGCCGGTGATGTGCTTGCCGGCATCTGACGCGTAGAGCACACACAGGCCCTTGAGGTCCTCGTCGTCCCCCAGGCGCCGCAGCGGCGCATGTTTCTTCAGCTCCTCCTCACCCCAGGCCTCCAGCGTGCCGGCCGTCATCTTGCTCGGGAAGAAGCCCGGGCAGATAGCATTGACGTTGATGCTGTACTTGCCCCACTCGGCCGCCAGGGCGCGCGTGAAGTTGATCACCGCCCCCTTGGAGGTGTTGTAGGCAATCGTCGTCATCTGCGGCGGGTTGCCGCCCAGGCCGGCGATCGAGGCCACATTGATGATGCGGCCGCTCTTGCGCGGAATCATGCTCTGCTTGCCGATGGCCTGGCTGAGCAGGAAATAGCCGCGGATATTGAGGTTCATCACCTTGTCCCAGGCCTCGACCGGGTGGTCTTCCGCCGGTGCGCCCCAGGCAGCACCGGCGTTGTTGACCAGAATGTCGACCTCGCCCATGCGCTGCAGCGTCTCGCTCGCCAGGCGCTGGATGTCGGCGTCCTTGGCACAATCGGCCGCGACCCAGCGGGCATCGATGCCAGCGGCCTGCAGCTCGGCCACAGCCTGCTCCAGCTCGTTGGCCTTGCGGGCGCTGAGCATGATGCGCGCACCGGCCTCACCCAGGGCGTGGGCCAGCTGCAGGCCGAGACCGCGCGAGCCGCCGGTCACCAGCGCGGTCTTGCCCTTGAGGTCGAACAGTTGTTGGATGGTTCTTGTCATGTTGTCTCTCGTTATCAAAAATCAGCGGTCAGGCGATTCCCTGAGCAGGGAACGCACGTAAAGCAGCAGCACGCCGATGGCGACGAACACGCCACCGACGCTCTGGATCGCGTCAGCCTGGTCCGGCTCGGCGCGGTTCAGAAATACCCCCAGCACAATGGCGAGCAGGCCACCGTAAATGCAGATCCACACCAGGCGCTGGATCCACTGCAGGGTCGACTTCGATGCCATCAGAATGCCTCCTCGGGAAACTCGGCGCAGGTGAGGTCGCGCGCCTGCACCACCTTAAGCCAAGCCTCGATTTTCGGCAATTCGTAGCGATAGAAAAAACGCGCCGCCAACAGCCGCCCCTGGTTGGCCGGCTCAGACGCCGCGTCGCAGGCCGCCAGGGCGACCTCCAGCCAGATCCAGGCCAGCACCGTGTGGCCAAAGGCCTGCATGTAGGGCACCGCATTGGCCAGCGCCTCGGTCGGCTGTCCGGTAGCCCAGGCAGCGCGCGTGGCCCCACCGACAGCCTGCAGGGCGTGCGCCAGATGATCGGCATGCGCGGCCAGCTCAGCATGGGGCTTGGCACGTTCGATGGTTGCTCCCATGCGCGCGGCCAGCAGCTGCAGGCCACGCCCCTCCTCCATCAGCACCTTGCGCCCCAGCAGGTCGAGCGCCTGGATGCCGTGCGTGCCCTCATGGATCATGTTCAGGCGGTTGTCGCGCCAGTACTGTTCGACTGGAAAGTCGCGTGTGTAGCCGTAGCCGCCATGGACCTGGATCGCCAGGGAATTGGCCTCCAGGCACCACTCGCTGGGCCAACTCTTGGCGATCGGCGTCAACAGTTCCAGCAGCAGGCGTGCCTCATCGGCCGCTTCGGCATTGCCGGTATGCTGCTCGTCCACCAGCCGCGCGCAGTACAGCTGCAGCGCCAGCGAACCTTCGCAGTAGGCCTTCTGCGCCAGCAGCATGCGCTTGACGTCGGCATGCTCGATGATGCGGATCTGCGGCTTGGCCGAGTCCTTGCCCGCCGGACCGATGGGACGGCCCTGGGGACGGTTCTTCGCGTAGTCGAGCGAGGCCTGATAACCTGCCATGCCCAGCATGGTGGCCGCCATGCCAATGCCGATGCGTGCCTCGTTCATCATGTGGAACATGCAGCGCAGGCCTTCACCGGGTTTGCCCACGAGATAGCCGATCGCTCCCGTGGCCCCGCGCACCGGGTACTTGCCCTCGCCGAAATTCAGCAGCGTGTTGGTCGTGCCGCGCCAACCGCACTTGTGGTTCAGACCTGCCAGCGCCACGTCGTTGCGTTCGCCGGTCAGCTGTCCCTGCGTGTCGACCAGCTTCTTCGGCACGATGAAGAGCGAGATACCGCGCGTGCCCGGAACGGGCTTGCCGTCCGGCCCCGGGATCTTGGCCAGCACCAGGTGGATGATGTTCTCGGTCAGCTCGTGTTCGCCAGCCGAGATCCACATCTTGTTGCCGGTCAGGCGGTAGCGTGGACCAAGCGGATCTGACTCGGCATCCACGCCGTCCGGCACAGCCCGGGTGGCGATGTCGCTCAGGGAGGAACCGGCCTGCGGCTCGCTCAGGCACATGGTGCCGGAGAAACGGCCGGCGAATTCGTTGCGCGCAAAGACGTCCTTCTGCAGCGGCGTGCCGTGCGCCATCAGCAGGTTGGCATTGCCCGCCGTCAACAGGCCGGAGCCGATGCTGACCGAGGCCATGGCAAAGAAGGAATTGGCCGCGGCCTCCACCGTGTAAGGCAGCTGCATGCCGCCAACCTCATAGTCCTGCGCCGCGCTGAGCATGCCGGAGGCGGCGTAGGCCTGCTGCGCTTCATGGGTAGCCTGCGGCAGGATCACCTTTTCGCCGTCGAAACGCGGCTCCTCGGTGTCCACCAGACGGTTGAACGGCGCATATTTCTCACGCGCGATGCGCTCGCAGGTGTCAAGCACGGCGTCAAACGTCTCGCGGCTGTGGTCGGCAAACCGCGTCCGCAGGTTCAGGGAAGCAGCGTCGAGCCAGTGGTATAGCAGGAACTCGAGCGTCTGGCGGTAGCTCATGCGAATCTCCGTCGTAGCGTTTGGGTTTTCAGGACGACGACCGGTGCAGCAGAGGCAGGCATGCCGGGCGCCTCATGGTGTGAGCACAAATCGTTGCCCGGCATAGCCGTACCCGCTGGCGCCCTGGCTTTGGGGCTCAGACATCCAACCATGTTTGCTTGCGATCTGGGCTTGGGCCGTCGACGATTTGTGCCTGCCCCATGAGGAGCTGGCCCAAGTCCGGATCGCTTGACACGACTGTCGCGAGCGCGTCTTTACAGGACCTCAAACACCCCAGCCGCGCCCATACCGCCACCAATACACATGGTGACGCAGACACGCTTGGCGCCGCGGCGCTTGCCCTCGATCAACGCATGGCCGGTCAGACGCTGGCCACTCACGCCGTAGGGGTGGCCCAGGGCAATGGCGCCGCCGTTGACGTTCAGGCGGTCGGCCGGGATGCCCAGCTTGTCGCGGCAGTACAGCACCTGCACGGCGAAGGCTTCATTGAGTTCCCACAGGTCGATGTCGGACACCTTCAGGCCCAGCTTGGTCAGCACCTTCGGAATGGCGAACACCGGGCCAATGCCCATCTCGTCCGGCTCGCAGCCGGCGATGGCGAAGCCGAGGAAGCGGCCCAGCGGCTTCAGGCCACGCTTGGAAGCCAGCTGCTCGCTCATGACCACACAGGCGCCGGCACCGTCGGAGAACTGACTGGCATTGCCTGCGGAAATCAGGCCGCCCGGCAGGGCCGAGCGCAGGCCGCTGATGCTCTCCTTGGTCGTGCCGTCGCGCGTCCCCTCGTCCTTGGCCACCGTCACCTCTTTCGTGATCAGGCCCAAGGTTTTGTCGGCAAAACCGGCGGTGACGGTGATGGGGGCAATCTCGGCATCGAACAAACCGGCCGCCTGCGCGTCACAGGCCTTCTGCTGGCTGGCCGCACCGTATTCGTCCATGGCGTCACGGCCGATGTTGTAGCGCTTGGCCACCATCTCGGCCGTGTCCAGCATGGACCAGTAGATCTCGGGCTTGGTCTTGGCCAGCGACAGGTCGCGCAGCATGTGCAGGTTCATCTCCTGCTGCACACAGGAAATGCTCTCCACGCCACCGGCCACATAGACATCGCCCTCGCCAGCGATGACGCGCTGCGCAGCCAGCGCAATGGTCTGCAGGCCGGAGGAGCAGAAACGGTTGACCGTCATGCCCGAGACACTGACCGGGCAGCCGGCCTTGAGGGCAATCTGGCGTGCGATATTGGCGCCCGTGGCGCCTTCGGGGTTGGCGCAGCCCATGATCACGTCCTCGACCTCGGCGGCTTCGATGCCAGCGCGCGCAATCGCGTGCTGCACGGCGTGGCCGCCCAGGGTGGCGCCATGGGTCATGTTGAAGGCACCCTTCCAGCTCTTGGCCAGGGGGGTGCGGGCGGTGGAAACGATAACGGCGTTAGTCATGTCGGTTACTCCAAATCTGCGGCTCAGCCGTTGAACGTCTTGCCTTCGGCCACCAGGCGGGCCAACAGGGGCGCGGGTTGCCAGAACTGGGCATCGTCCAGCGGGTTCTTGGCAAAGCGCTTCATGCTCTGTACCACGTTGAACAGGCCCACGGTGTCGGCGTACTGCATCGGGCCACCGCGGTGGATCGGGAAGCCGTAGCCGGTCAGGTAGACCATGTCGATGTCACTGGCGCGCGAGGCAATGCCTTCTTCCAGGATGTGGGCGGCTTCGTTGACCAGCGAGTACACCAGGCGCTGCACGATCTCTTCATCGGAAATCTTGCGCGGCGTGATGCCGAGGTCCTTGCGGTGCTTCTCGATCATGTCCACCACCAGCTGGCTGGGGATAGCGTCGCGCTTACCGGCCTGGTAGTCGTACCAGCCGGCACCGGTCTTCTGGCCGAAACGGCCCAGCTCGCACAGCAGATCGGCCGTCTTGCTGTACTTCATGTTCGGTTTTTCCTGGTAGCGGCGCTTGCGGATGGCCCAACCGATGTCGTTGCCGGCCAGGTCGCCCATGCGGAACGGGCCCATGGCAAAACCGAACTTCTCGATCGCCTTGTCCACCTGGGCCGGGGTGCAGCCCTCCTCCAGCAGGAAGCCGGCCTGGCGGCTGTACTGCTCGATCATGCGGTTGCCGATGAAGCCGTCGCAGACGCCGGAGACCACGGCCGTCTTCTTGATGGTCTTGGCCACCGCCATGACCGTGGCCAGCACGTCCTTGGCGGTCTTTTCACCACGCACCACTTCCAGCAGCTTCATGACGTTGGCCGGGCTGAAGAAATGCAGGCCAACCACGTCCTGCGGGCGTTTCGTGAAAGAGGCGATCTTGTTGACGTCCAGCGTCGAGGTGTTGGAGGCCAGGATAGCGCCCTTCTTCATCACCGCATCCAGCTGCTTGAACACGGCCTCCTTGACGCCCATTTCCTCGAACACCGCCTCGATCACCAGGTCGGCGTCCTTGAGGTCGTCGTAGCTCAGGGTGGTGCTCAGCAGGCTCATGCGCTGTTCGTACTTGTCCTGCTTGAGTTTGCCCTTGGCGACCTGGGCTTCGTAGTTCTTGCGAATGGTGGCAATGCCACGGTCCAGCGCCTCCTGCTTCATCTCCAGCATCTTCACCGGGATACCGGCATTGAGGAAGTTCATGGTGATGCCACCGCCCATGGTGCCGGCGCCGATCACGGCCACGGACTTGATCTCACGCTTCGGGGTGTCTTCCGGCACATCGGGAATTTTGGAAGCAGCCCGCTCGGCTGCGAAGATATGGCGCAAGGCGCGGCACTCGGGCGTCCACATCAGGTTGATGAAGATCTCGCGCTCGAACACCATGCCGTCGTCGAACTTCTTCTTGGTGGCTGCTTCCACGGCGTCGACGCACTTGAGCGGTGCCGGGAAGTTCTTGGCCATGCCCTTGACCATGTTGCGGGCAAACTGGAAGTACGCATCCCCCTGCGGGTGCGCCGCCTTCAGGTTGCGCACCAGCGGCA
>CALRMF020000104.1:0-9194 GCA_943369035.1 Curvibacter sp. AEP1-3 | reverse complement strand
GCGTTGGTCAGGTTGCCGTTGTGCACCAGCACGATGCCAAAGGGCGCGTTCACGTAGAAGGGCTGTGCCTCTTCCTCGCTGAAGGCATTGCCGGCCGTCGGATAGCGCGCCTGGCCCAGACCGCAGTTGCCTGGCAGCGCGCGCATGTTGCGCGTGCGGAACACGTCCTTCACCATGCCCTTGGCCTTGTGCATGAAGAACTTGCGATCCTGCTGGGTCACGATGCCGGCCGCATCCTGGCCGCGGTGCTGCAGCAGCAGCAGCGAGTCGTAGATCAGCTGGTTGACGGGTGCGTTGCTGACAACGCCGACGATTCCACACATAGTTCCATCCAGTCCGGAGCGCCCGCTTGTGACAGGCCGCCCCGATGATTCACGGGAGATACTTCCCAAACTCTTCCGGCAGCATCGGCTTGAGCCCCTTGAGGGCCGCGGTCGACACTGTTGCCCCGGTGGACTCCTGCCACCAGGCGCTGCTCTTGAACGGCGTCATGTGCATCACGACGGTCGCTGCCAGCAGCAAGATCACGCCCCGTGCCAGGCCGAACACCGCGCCCAGCACCCGGTCCATGGGCCGCAGCCCCACGGACTCCACCAGCTTCTTCATCAGCCAGGCCAGCAGCCCGGCGGCGAACACCGTGGCAATGAAGACCAGCACAAAGCCGGCCGCATAACGAATCATCTCCGTGGCGCCCGCCATCGGCAAGCGCTGTGCCACCTCGGGCGCCAGCCACTGCGCCAGCACAAAGGCCACGATCCAGGCCAGCACCGACAGCACCTCGTACACCAGCCCACGCCAGGCGCCCAGCGTCAGCGACGCGAGCAACACCGCCAGGAAGATCCAGTCCAGTGCCGGCATCCCCGCCCTTACAAGGTGAGGATCGCCGCCGGCAGATCAAGCTTCTTGATCTTGTCGGCCGCCTTGTCGGCCTCGGCCTTGGTGGCAAAAGGCCCCACCCGCACGCGGATGCGCTTGCCTTCGCTGGTCTCGATCACATGGGTATAGGTCTTGAGGCCGGCGCGTTCCACCTTGAGGCGCACTTCGCGCGCCTTGGTCACGTCGGCAAAGGCGCCCACCTGCACGATGTAGCGCTCGCCATTGGCGGCGGCCGGCTTGGCATCCTTGGCGGCGTCCTTCGCGGGTTCCTTGGCAGCGTCCTTGGTCGGCTCCTTGCCTTCCAGCAGGGCCAGCGCCTTGGCGCCGCTATCGGCCGGCTTCTCGGCCGTTTTCTCGGCAGCTTTCTCAGCGGGCTTGTCGGCCGGCTTGGCCTCGGCTTTCACTTCTGGTTTGACGTCGGCCTTGGCTTCTGCCTTCGGCTCCGGCTTCACCTCGGCTCTGGCGTCTTGCTTGGTTTCCGTGATGATGGCCGGCTTGGCCGGTGCCGCTGCGGGCGCGGCCACGGCGGGAGCTGACGCCACCGGCTCCGGAGCAGCCAGCGGCTTGACCTTGGCCTTGTCGGGAATCTCGATCGGGATGTCCACCGCAATCGGGCGCGGCTGCTTGTCCACCAGCAGCGGGAAGCCGATCACGCCGGCCAGCACCAGCACCACGGCACCGATCAGCCGGTGCTTGGCGCGCCGGCGCATCACCTCCACGCTCTCGGGCTGCGGGGCTGCGCTTGCCTGGTCGTCGCCACCCTTGCGGAACTTGAAGAAGGCCATGTCGTCGGGACTCGAAGCTTAGGGGTTGAGGTGCTTGGCTTGCAGGCGCGGCACGCCCTGCTGCAGGACGCCACCGACGGTGTAGAACGATCCGAAGACCACGATTCTATCAGCGGGGTCTGCGGCGGCGATGGCCGCCTGCAGGGCCTGCATCGGGTCGGCAAAGGCCGCCGCCGTGACGTTGGGCCTGGGGTTCTGCGCCAGCCAGAAGTCCTGCAGCGCGGTGGCGCTGGCGGCGCGCGGCGTGGGCAGGTCGGTGAAGTACCAGCGGTCCACCAGCGGCAGGATGCGCGCCAGCATGGGTGCCAGGTCCTTGTCGGCCATGGCACCGAACACGGCATGCGTGGTGGGGTAGTAACCCATGGCGTCCAGGTTGGCCGTGAGCGCCGCCACCGAATGCGGGTTGTGCGCCACGTCCAGCACCAGCGTGGGCTGGCCCGGAATGATCTGGAAGCGCCCCGGCAGCTCGACAAACGCCAGGCCGTTGCGCACCGCCTGGGCGGTGACCGGCAGCTGCTCGCGCAGCGCGGTCAGCGCCGCCAGCACGCCGCTGGCGTTGACCAGCTGGTTGGCGCCGCGCAGCGCCGGGTAGGCCAGGCCGGCATAGCGCCGGCCGCGGCCGGCCCAGCCCCACTGCTGCTTGTCACCGGAGAAATTGAAGTCCACGCCCAAGCGCCACAGGTCGGCACCGATCTCGGTGGCGCGGTCCAGCACGCTTTGCGGTGGCACCGGGTCGCTCACCACCACCGGGCGGCCGGTGCGCATGATGCCGGCCTTCTCGCGCCCGATGCTCTCGCGGTCCGGCCCCAGAAACTCCATGTGGTCGAGGTCGATGCTGGTGATGACGGCGCAATCGGGGTCGATGACGTTCACCGCATCCAGCCGCCCGCCCAGACCCACTTCCAGAATGGCCACGTCCAGCTGGGCGCGCATCATGCAGTCCAGGATGGCCAGGGTGGTGAACTCGAAGTAAGTGAGCGAGATTTCAGTGCCATTTTCGGCCCGGGCCTTCTCCACACGGTCGAAAGACGCTATCAATTCAGCAGCATCCACGGCCTGCCGCTGCAGCCGCAACCGTTCTTCAAAGTGCACCAGGTGCGGCGAGGTGTAGACGCCGGTGCGGTAACCGGCCTCACCCAGGATGGACTCCAGCATGGCGCAGGTGGAGCCCTTGCCGTTGGTGCCGGCCACGGTGATCACCGGGCAGGCAAAGCGCAGTTCCATGCGCTCGGCCACGGCGCGCACGCGCTCAAGCCCCATGTCGATGTTCTTCGGGTGCAGGCGCTCGCAGTGCGCCAGCCAGTCGGAAAGCGTATTCATTGCAGGATGTTCTTGATATCCGACAATTGTCGCCCATGAGCACAACCATCACCCTCTACGGCATCCCCAACTGCGACACGGTCAAGAAGGCGCGCGCCTGGCTGGCCGAACGGGGGGCTGCCGTGCAGTTCCACGACTTTAAGAAACAGGGCGTGCCCGAGGCCGGACTGGACCGCTGGCTGGCCGCCGCCGGCTGGGAAAAGCTGCTGAACCGCCAGGGCACCACCTGGCGCAAGCTGGACGCCGCCACCCAGGCCGGCGTGACCGACGCCGCCAGCGCCCGTGCCCTGATGCTGGCACAGGCCAGCGTGATCAAGCGCCCGGTGGTGGCGTGGCCGGATGGCAGCATCACTGTGGGCTTTGACGCTGCCAGTTGGGAAACGCGGCTGAAGTAGGCACCTGCCTTAAAATTGCCGGTTTGCTCCTGCAACTGAGAACACCACCATGACCCAGCAATACACCGGCGTGACCGTCACCACCCAGGCCAATGTCTACTTCGACGGCAAGTGCGTCAGCCACAGCATCACCCTGGCCGACGGCACCAAGAAGTCGGTCGGCGTCATCCTGCCCGCCACCCTGACCTTCAACACCGGCGCGCCCGAGATCATGGAATGCGTGGCCGGCTCGTGCGAGTACAAGCTCAAGGGCAGCGACGCCTGGGTCAAGTCCAGCGCGGGCGAGAAGTTCAGCGTGCCGGGCAACTCGTCGTTCGAGATCCGAGTGACGGAGCCCTACCACTACATCTGCCACTTCGGCTGATCTGTCGAGCCCAGGTAGCTCCTTTTTTCATAGCTGCTTGCGCAATACTGGCGCGGGCTAGAGGCCAAAAACATGTCCAACACCATCCTGCAAAACCTCCCGCTCGGCCAGAAGGTCGGCATCGCCTTCTCCGGCGGCCTGGACACCAGCGCCGCCCTGCTGTGGATGAAGAAGAAGGGCGCCCTGCCCTACGCCTACACCGCCAACCTGGGCCAGCCCGACGAGGCCGACTACGACGCCATTCCCAAGAAGGCCCTGGCCTACGGCGCCGAAGTGGCGCGCCTGATCGACTGCCGCCGCCAGCTGGCGCACGAAGGCATTGCCGCGCTGCAGGCCGGCGCCTTCCACATCCAGACCGCCGGTGTGACCTACTTCAACACCACGCCGCTGGGCCGCGCCGTCACCGGCACCATGCTGGTGGCCGCCATGAAGGAAGACGACGTCAACATCTGGGGAGACGGCTCCACCTTCAAGGGCAACGACATCGAGCGCTTCTACCGCTACGGCCTGCTGACCAACCCCAGCCTGAAGATCTACAAGCCCTGGCTGGACCAGACCTTCATCGACGAACTGGGCGGCCGCAAGGAGATGAGCGAGTTCCTCATCGCCAACGGCTTCGACTACAAGATGAGCGTGGAGAAGGCCTACAGCACCGACAGCAACATGCTGGGCGCCACCCACGAGGCGAAAGACCTGGAGCACCTCAACAGCGGCATCAAGATCGTCAACCCCATCATGGGCGTGCCGTTCTGGCGCGACGATTGCGTGGTGAAGGCCGAGGAAGTGACCGTGCGCTTTGAAGAAGGCCAGCCGGTGGCCCTGAACGGCCAGACCTTCAACGACCCGGTGGCCCTGATCCTCAAGGCCAACGAGATCGGCGGCCGCCACGGCCTGGGCATGAGCGACCAGATCGAGAACCGCATCATCGAAGCCAAGAGCCGCGGCATCTACGAAGCCCCCGGCCTGGCACTGCTGCACATCGCCTACGAGCGCCTGGTGACCGGCATCCACAACGAAGACACCATCGAGCAGTACCGCATGAACGGCATGAAGCTCGGCCGCCTGCTCTACCAGGGCCGCTGGTTCGACCCGCAAGCCATCATGCTGCGCGAAACCGCCCAGCGCTGGGTGGCGCGCGCCGTCACCGGCGAGGTGACGCTGGAGCTGCGCCGCGGCAACGACTACTCCATCCTCAACACCGAGAGCCCCAACCTCACCTACGCGCCCGAGCGCCTGAGCATGGAAAAGGTGGAAGACGCGCCCTTCAGCCCGGCCGACCGCATCGGCCAACTGACCATGCGCAACCTGGACATCACCGACACCCGCGCCAAGCTGGGTGTCTACACCGACACCGGCTTGCTGTCGTTTGGGGGTGATGGGGAGTTTTTGAAGCTGGGCAAGTAAGCCTGTTTCGACCCTCAAACAAAAAGCCCGCTGATGCGGGCTTTTTTATCGCCGAGTCCGCGACTCAAAGTCAAAGATTGGCAATCGCTTCCCGCACCGCCGACAGCTGCCGGCGCGAGACAGAGAGCAACTCCTCAATACCATTGAGCCGCACGGCCCAGCCTTCGCCCTCTTCGGGGTCGTAGTGCTTTTCCAGCGCGCGCACGGCGCGGCGGGCCACCAGGGCGTTGCGGTGGATGCGCAGGAACTGCGCGGGGTACTTGTCTTCCAGTTCGCTCAGGGCGCCGTCCAGGATGTAGCTCTTGGCGGCGGTGCGCACGGTGATGTACTTGAGCTCGGCCTTGAAATACAGCACCTCCGACAGCGGCACGCGCTCGGTGCGGCCGCGCTCCTGGATGACCAGGCATTCCTCAGGCAAATCGGGCTTTTGCGCTTGTCTGGACTGCAGCAGGCGCTCTACTTTTTGCAGCGCCTGTTGCAGCCGTTCCAGCCGCACCGGCTTGGTGAGGTAGTCCACGGCCTCGATCTCGAAGGCCTGCACCGCGTGCTCGGCATGTGCGGTGACGAAGACGATGGCCGGGGCGCGCGGCAGTTCGCGCAGGGTGCGCGCCAGCGTCAGGCCGTCGGCGCCGGGCATGTGGATGTCGAGCAGGGCCATGTCAAAGCTCTGCTTGCGCAGCAGCTCGATGGCCTGGGTGGCGTTGGCGGCTTCTCCGGCCACGCTCACCGCCGGCGCGGTGCAGTCGCCCAGCAGGGTGCGCAGGCGCGAACGGGCCAGGGCTTCGTCGTCAACGATCAGGGCCTGCAGCGTCATAGGGGCACCTCGATGCGGACCTGGAACAGGCCGTCTTTGTAGACATGGCGGAACTGGCCTTGCACGTCGTGCAGCAGGCGCAGGCGGTCGCGCACGTTGTCGAGCGCCAGACCGTGACCCTGCGCGCCAGGGCCGGCCGGTACGGTGTTGGTGACCTTGATCACCACGTTGGAGCCGCGCCGCTTGGTGGAAATGCGGATCTGCGCGCCTTCGGTGCTGGGCTCCACGCCGTGGCGCACGGCGTTTTCCAGCAGCGGCTGCAGCAGCAGGGGCGGCAGGCGGGCGGCGTCGGCCGCCGGGTCCAGCGCCCAGTCCAGCCGCAAGCGCTCGCCAAAGCGCACCTGCTCAATTTCCAGATAACGGCGCGCCAGCGCGATCTCGTCCGCCAGGGTGACGGATTCGCCCTGGTCCACCAGCGCGTGGCGGAACAGGTCGCTCAGGTCTTCCAGCAGCGCCTCGGCGCGCGCGGGCTCGGCGCGCACCAGGGCAATGGCGCTGTTGAGGGTGTTGAACAGAAAGTGCGGCCGGATGCGCGACTGCAGCTCGGCCAGCCGCGCGGTGGTGGCCGCGGGCGTCTTGCCGCGCTCGCGCAGCGCCAGCGCGCCCACCAAGGCGCCAGAGAGCAAGGCCCCACTGGCGGCACTGGCCAGCCAGGGCGGCGCGTCCAGCAGGCCAGACAGCGCCAGCAGGCCGCAGCCATACGCCCCGGACAAGGCGCCCAACCCCACGGCCGCGCCGTACTGCCCGGCCACGGGCAGGCGCGCCAGCAGACGGCGCGCGGCACAGGCCACCACCAGCCAAGCCACGGTGGCCGGCAAGGCGGCACCGGTGTATAGCGAAAGGCGGATCAGCCAGTCGAAAAAGCCGCCGGCGCCATACAGCGCCGCCACCGCCACCACCAGCTCCACCAACAGCACGGCGCGCAGCGCCACGCCCACCTGGCAGGCATTGAACAGCGGCGCCGGCACGGCCGGGGCGGCCGGCTCGGAGGCCAGTTCCTGGAAGGTCGATAAAATCTGGGTGTCTTTCATGCGGTGGATCGCAGGGCCGCCCTCCAGGGACGGCCGGCGTGGACCAGCCCCGATTATTGGGTAAGTCCGCACCCCCACACAATGTATTCAGCCGACAATGGGGCTCTGGCCCCTGCATCGCACGTCTCCCATGTCAAAAAACCAACTCGACAAAAAATCCGAAGCCTGGTCGGCGCTCTTCTCCGAGCCGATGAGCGACCTGGTCAAGCGCTACACCGCCAGTGTGTTTTTTGACAAGCGCCTGTGGGCGGCCGACATAACCGGCAGCCTGGCCCATGCCGAAATGCTGGCGGCGCAGGGCATCATCAGCGCGGCCGACCACGCGGCCATCCAGGACGGCATGGCGCAGATCCGCGCCGAGATCGAGACTGGCGCCTTCGAGTGGAAGCTCGACCTGGAAGACGTGCACCTGAACATTGAAGCGCGCCTGACGCAGCTGGTGGGCGACGCCGGCAAGCGCCTGCACACCGGCCGCAGCCGCAACGACCAGGTGGCCACCGACGTGCGCCTGTGGCTGCGCACCGAGATCGACCTCATCCTCAGCCTGCTGACCGACCTGCAAAAGGCCCTGCTGACCGTGGCCGAGCAGAACGTGGACGTGATCCTGCCCGGCTTCACCCACCTGCAGGTGGCGCAGCCGGTGAGCTTTGGCCACCACATGCTGGCCTATGTGGAGATGTTCGCGCGCGATGCCGAGCGCATGGCCGATGTGCGTAAACGCGTCAACCGCCTGCCGCTGGGCAGCGCGGCGCTGGCCGGCACCAGCTACCCGCTGGACCGCGAGCGCGTGGCCAAAACGCTGGGCATGGACGGCGTGTGCCAGAACAGCCTGGACGCCGTGAGCGACCGCGACTTTGCGATTGAATTCACCGCCGCCGCCTCGCTGGTGATGGTGCACATCAGCCGCTTCAGCGAAGAACTCATTCTGTGGATGAGCCAGAACTTCGGCTTCATCAAAATTGCCGACCGCTTCACCACCGGCAGTTCCATCATGCCGCAGAAGAAGAACCCGGACGTGCCGGAACTCGCGCGCGGCAAGACCGGCCGCGTGGTGGGCCACCTGATGGGCCTGATCACCCTGATGAAGGGCCAGCCGCTGGCCTACAACAAGGACAACCAGGAAGACAAGGAACCGCTGTTCGACACGGTGGACACCTTGAAGGACACGCTGCGCATCTTCACCGAGATGGTGGGCGGCCAGTTGAACCCCGACACCGGCAAGCTGGAAGGCGGCATCACCGTCAACGCGCAGGCCATGGAACAGGCCGCGCTCAAGGGCTACGCCACCGCCACCGACCTGGCCGACTACCTGGTGAAGAAGGGCCTGCCCTTCCGCGATGCGCACGAGACGGTGGCGCACGCCGTGAAGGCCGCCATCAGCCACGCCTGCGACCTCTCCGAGCTGCCGCTGACCGTGCTGCAGCAGTTCAACCCGAAGATCGAGAAAGACGTGTACGACGTGCTGTCGCTGCGCGGCTCGCTCAACGCGCGCCACACTCTGGGCGGCACCGCGCCGGCGCAGGTGAAAGCGCAGATCGCACGCCACCAACAACGTTTGGGGTAATCATGACCACCGCCACCACGCTTGAATGGACCGCCGAACTGGCGCTGGGCGACGCCCGCACCGACACCACGCACGAGGAGTTTGTGGAGTTGGTCAATGCCACCTCGACCGCTGCACCCGAGGCCCGACTGGCCACCTACCAGGAGCTGCTGCGCCACACGGTGGAGCACTTCGCGCAGGAAGAGCGCTGGATGACGGCCTGCGGCATTCCATCCGACTTCTGCCACTTCGGCGCGCACAACAGCGTGCTGGAAGTGATGCGCGAGGTGGAGCGCCGCGCCCTCAAGGGTGAGGTGGCCTACATCGACAGCATGCTGGAAGCGCTGGTGGAATGGTTCCCGCAGCACGCCCAGAGCATGGACGCCGGCCTGGTGGGCTACCTGGCGGAAAAAGGCTTTGACACCAGTACCGAGACCTTCCGCGACGGTGCCGCCGTCAACGCCGCTGCCGTACCGTCCTGCGGCCACGAGCCGGGCGCGGCCTGCGCCTGAGCTGAGAACTGCTCCGCATGAGCCAGACCATCCGCCGTATTGCCATCAGCACCGGCGGCGGTGATGCGCCCGGGCTGAACGCCGTCATCAGCTCGGTGGTGTGGGCGGCCGCCAACCGCGGCTGGGATTGCGTGGGCATCCGCGACGGCT
>CALRMF020000103.1:0-9211 GCA_943369035.1 Curvibacter sp. AEP1-3 | reverse complement strand
TCCATATCGCCAGTGGCACCAGCAGCGGCGCGAACACGATGGCCATGGCGCCCACGGCCCACACCAGCCCGGGCGCAGCGCCCAGGTAGCCGGTCAGGATGCCGATGGCCAGCAGCCAGAGGCGATGGCGGCGCAGCAGCTCGGCGCGCTCCTCGCGGCTGGCGTGCTCGGCCAGCGTGTCATAGGCCATGACCCGGTAGGTCAGCCAGCCCCACACCAGCGGCGGCAGTATCACCACCAGCGGCGGGATCAGCCAAAGCGGCATGGATACGACCAGGGCCAGCGCCGCCAGCAGCGAGGTTCCCAGCGCAAACACCAGCCCACGCCAGAACGTACCGCCGTGGCGGCGCTCCAGCCGGGGGAAGCGCCGTTCGGCCACCAGCGTCACCAGCGCCGGCGTCATGAAGGCGGCCACCGCCAGCAGCGACAGGATGATGACGACCGGCAGCGTGAACATGAGCAGTACCAGCGGCGCCACCACACTGCGCAGGTTGCCGGCGCCCACACTTTCCAGCCAGCGCATCAGGCTCTCCAGCAGGGCCAGTTCGCCCAGCCAGACCTGGACGGCCTGCACCGCCGGTTCCCAGTAGAAGTAGACCAGCCCGCCCGACAAGAGCACCAGCAGCACCAGCGGCAGGAAGGACAGCGCAATCACGCGCGGTCGCAGCGTGTAGACCACCGCCCGCCAGAAGGAGTCCAGAAACAGGTTCATGCCGGCAAGCATACCGTGGATGGCATGACGACGTCGTGACCGCGGGGCTCAGGCGCGGCCGAGCAGCCGCAGCACGCCACGCCACTGCTGTGACCAGAAACCGCGCCCGTAATCACGCCCCTGCTCCACCTGGTCGCGCACGCCCGTGGGGTCGTAGCGCGGCTCGAAGTTGGCGGTGCCGAACAGCATGTCCCACCAGGGCAGCAGCACGCCGAAATTGCGTCCTCCGAGTACCTGGCCCGGGCTTTCATGCCCGATACCGACGCTGTGGTGCACACGGTGGAAACGCGGGCTGATCCACAGCCGCTCGCCCCAGCGGCCGAAGGACAGCCTCAGGTTGGCGTGCTGGAAGCTCTCGCTGAGCTGGGTCAGCGCGACGATGGCCACGAATTGCGCCGGCGCCACACCGACGAGCTGCGCCACCGTCACCACGATGACGTCGCGCAGCAGGTCGTCGAGCAGGTGGTTGCGGTTGTCGCTCCACATCGTCATCTGGCGTTGCGCATGGTGCAGCGCGTGCAGGCGCCACCACCACTCGAAGTGGTGCTGGCCGCGGTGGATCCAGTAGTCGAGGAAATCAAAGGCCAGCAGGTACAGCAGCAGGCTGACCAGCGGCTGGTCGGTCACGCCCGGCCACAGGTCGTCGAGGTGCCAGGTCGGCAGACCGGCGACGCGCAGCAGGCCAAACAGGTCGTCCAGCAGCGGCGTCAGGGTGAAGAACAACGCGAGCCGGAACAGCCCGAGGCGGTGGATCAGCGTGTACAGCACATCGGTGCGGATGGTGGCCCGGTCGGTGACCGGTTCCACCGGCCGCCAGCGCTGCAACGGGCCGATGACGACCAGCAGCACCGCCAGCTGCAGCAACCCGACCAGCAGCCAACCGGTGGCACCGTAGGCTTCGGCCAGCCGGTGCCCCAGGCCGAGGGCGAAGGCCAGCGGCTCCACCACGGCCTCGAACAGCGCCGCCTGCAGGTCGGAAAACTCGTTGACCAGTGTTTCCATACGCTACCTCGGTGGCGCGCGTCGCGCCGCGATCCAGCCACGGTAGTCCGGGTGTTCGCTCAGCGTGCGGAAACAGAAGCCACGTGCCTTCAAGCCCATGAGCAGCGGCTCCAGCACGTTGGGCGCCCAGGGGTCCTTGCGTGACCAGATGCCCAGGTGCGCCATCAGGATGTCGCCGCTGCGGATGTCCCGCAGCGCCTGCTTGAGCAGGGCGGCGTTGCCGTAGCGCTCGCTCGGCAGCTCGTCACCGAGAAAGCCCGCGGGCGACCAGCCCACATGGGCATAGCCACAGTCACGCGCCGCAGCCAGCAGCGCCGGTGAGGTCTTGCCGCCCGGCGCGCGGAACAATGGCAGCGCCGGACGGCCGGTGAGCTGCTGCAGGCGGTCGGCCGCGGCCTGGATCTGGGCACAGTACTGCGCCGCGTTCCAGACCATCTCACGCCCCTCCTGCTCGCCGGCCGAGGACCGGACGCGAAAGCGCATGGCCCCGCCCTCAGTGGGCACGTCGGCGCGCCAGTAGACATGGTCCAGCGTGTGCGAGGCGAATTCATGCCCTTCGTCCGCCCTGGCGCGCCACCAGGGCGCCCAGTGCTCGCCCAGGCTGCCGTCACCGACCCGGCTGCGCTCCTGCGCGGCGAAGAAGGTGGCCCGCACCTGCTGACGCTGCAGCACCTCGGCGATCAGCTCGGCCACGCCCATGTGGCCGGTGTCGAAGGTCAGGTACAGCGGTTTCTTGCAGTCATTTTGGCCATCCGCCCTTGCCACATGAGCGCCAGCAGCTATCAAAACGATAGCGAACAGAATTTGAAAGAAGGTCTTACTGGCGCGGCGCATGGTCGAGCGTCCAGACGCCGTGCGGCGATTTGCCCACCCGCACCTGGCGCACCACCTCGCGCGTGGCGGTGTCGATCACGCTGAGCTTGCCGGCCCAGCGGGAGGCCAGGAAGATGTACTTGCCATCGGCCGACAGGTCCATGCAGTCGGGGCCACTGGGTCCGGGGTACTGGTCCACCACGCGCATGGTCTGGTAGTCGATCTTGCTGATGGTGTCAGCCACGCGGTTGCTCACCAGCACATGGCGCTTGTCGCCGACGGCGCGGAACGCATGTGCGCCCTTGCCGGTGGGAATGTAGTGCGCCAGCCGGGCCGTCGGCCCCGAGACGTCATAGACCTCCACGCCCTCGCCGCCGGTCAGGCCGATCAGCAGGTAGCGGTCGTCCGGGGTGCCGAACACGTCGGCCGGCAGCGGGCCGGTCTTGCGCCGCCACTTGAGGGTCTGCGTCGGCAGGTCGATGGCCACCAGTTCGTCGCTGTCCTGCATGGTCACGTAGGCAGTCGTGCTCTGGCTGTCGATCCAGACATGGCTGGGCGTCTTGCTGCTCGCGATGCGCTTGGCCAGGCTCAGGTTGCTGCCGTCCCAGTGGTAGATGTCGACGTGGTTGAGGCGGTTGCCGGCGGTGACGAACCATTTCATGTCGGGCGAGAAGCGCAGCTGGTAGGGGTCGAGGATGCCGCGCACGGTGCGCTGCACCTCGGCGGTGCGCGGGTCGACGAAGGTCAGCGAGTCGCCCATCGCGTTGGCAATGATGAGCGACTTCTCGTCCGGCGTCAGGTACAGGTGGTGCGGCTCCTTGCCGGTGTTCAGTCGCTTGACCTCTTTCCAGCTGGCCGGGTCGATGACGCTGACACTGGCGTCCAGCGAGTTGAGCACGAAGATCGGCCGCGACTGGGCCCACACCACGGACGCAGGGCCACCGGCCATCAGGCAGAGCAGCAAGGCACAGACAAAACGGATCGAAAGACGCACAGCGGACCGGGGAGCAGGACAGCCCGCCAGTGTAGCTGCCGGCACGAACCGACAGCTTACGGGGCAACCCGGGTGCGGCCGATGGTTGACCCGCATCAGAGCCCAGGCGCCCGTGGGCGCGGTGGCATCACCCGGCGGCGCTGCCGGTGATGCGGGCCAGGTCGGCCGCCTCCAGCCAGCGCCACTGGCCCGGCGCCAGATCGGCCGGTAGCGTCAGGCCGCCGATCTGCGAGCGATGCAGACCCTCGACCCGGTTGCCCACCGCCGCCAGCATGCGCTTGACCTGGTGGTACTTGCCCTCGGTCAGGGTCAGGCGCAGGTGGTGGCTGTCCACCGCCTCACAGGCGGCGGCGCGCACCGGCTTGGGGTCATCGTCCAGCACCACGCCGTCCAGCAGGCGCTGCAGCTGGCGCTCGTCCAGCGGGTGCTTGACCGTCACCTCGTACACCTTGGGCACATGGTGGCGGGGCGAATTCATGCGGTGGATGAAGGGGCCGTCGTCGGTGAGCAGCAGCAAGCCGGTGGTGTCCTGGTCGAGCCGGCCCACCGCCTGCACACCCTGCACGCTGCCCTTGGCCGGGCGCTGGCGCAGCGGTGCCGGCAACAGGGTGTAGACACTGGGCCAGGTGGAGGGCTTTTGCGAACACTCGGTACCGGCCGGCTTGTGCAGCATCAGGTAGGCCTTTTCGCGGTAGCTCCAGTCCTCGCCACGCACCCGGAAGCGCAAGCCATCTGCTTCGAATTCCATAGCAGACTGCGCACATTCCACGGGCTCAGACGCGTGATTTGACGCATAAACCTGAACATGGCCCTGCTGGATCAGGCCGGCACAGACGCGCCGCGTGCCGAAGCCCTGGGAATAGAGGATGTCTTGCAACTGCATGGCACCGAGTATCGCAAACAGCGCCGCAGGCGCCGGGGCGCCTTGGCCCCGGGCCGGACTCAGTGGCTGACCTGGGTGTCGGGGAAGTCGCTGGCGATCGCGGTCATGGCCTCAACGTTGTCCAGCACCCAGTCGATGATGGCCGGGTCGAAATGCAGGCCGCGCTGCTGACGCAGGTAGTCCAGGATCCGTTCCAGCGGCCAGGGCTCCTTGTAGCTGCGCCGGCTGCCCAGGGCGTCAAAGACGTCGGCCACGGCGCCGATACGACCGTAGATGTGGATCTGCTCGCCCTTCAGACCCAGCGGGTAGCCGCTGCCATCCCATTTCTCGTGGTGCTGGCCGGCCAGCAGGGCCGCGGCGCGCAGGATCTCGCGGTCCGAACGCGCCAGCATCTCGTGGCCGATTTCGGCGTGCTGGCGCATCACCGCCCACTCCTGCGGCTCCAGCTTGCCAGGCTTGTGCAGCACGGCGTCCGGAATACCGATCTTGCCGAAGTCGTGCAGCGGCGCGGCAAGCTTCAAGACGTCCGCCTCGCGCTCGGGCAGGCCGATGCCGCGCGCGATCAGGCTGCAGTATTCGGCGACGCGGCGCACGTGCTGTCCGGTCTCGCGTGAGCGGGTCTCGATGGCCTCACCCAGCATGTAGACGATGTCGCGCTGCGTGCCTTCGATCTCATCGTGCAGCAGCGTGTTCTCGTAGGCGATCGACACATTCTGCAGGAACAGCTGGATCAGGTTGGAGTCGTCGGTCGACAGCGGCCGCAGGCTGCGGAAGTAGATGACATTCTCCTTGCCGCCATGGGCCTGGAAGTAGCCCCAGTACTCGCCCTCGCGCACCAGCGGCCGCCGCGTGCTGAGCACGGTGGCCACATCGGCCATCATCGGTTCCGGCAGGTTGCGCGTGGCATCGTCGCCCACCAGCTCGGTGAACCGCCCCGTGGCCGCCACCACGGCCAGTTGCCCGCCCTCGCGCCGCAGGGCCAGGCTGTCGCACTTGATCAGCAGCGCATCGCGCTCCAGGTACAGCAAGGCCACCAGCTGCTCCAGCACGCCCTGCACGAAGTGCCCCAGGTCGCGCGCACGGAAGATCTCGGCCGTGGCGTGGATCACGCGCCGCAGGCCGACACGGTTGGCGTCCAGCGCCTGCAGGTCGCGCCAGGACCGCAGACTGGTCAGGATGGTGCTGTAGAGCTTCTGCGCCGACAGCTCGGACTTTTCCTTGTAGTCGTTGATGTCGTACTCGCGGATCACGGCGCGCTCCGGCGCCTGACCCGGCTGGCCGGTGCGCAGGATCAGGCGGATCAGGCGGTTCTTGTGCTCCTCCCGGATGGTGCGGACAAGGTCCAGACCGGCATGCTCGTGCTCCATCACCACGTCCACCAGGGCCACGGCAGTGTCGGGGTGGGCACGCAGCAGCCGCTCGCCCTCGGCGGCCGAATAGGCGCCCAGGAACTCCAGGCCGCGGCCGTCGAACTCGAAGCCCGCCAGCGCCAGCCGCGTCACCTCGTGCACGCCCTGGTCGTCGTCAATGATCATGACCTTCCAGCCCGCCTGGGCGACGGGCGGCGCGCCGGCCTCCTCATCAGCCTCCTGGGCAAAGATCATGTCGCCATCTGCGTTGTGTGCGTCTTTCATGCGTCCTCGCTCTGCGACTGCACCGGAAACCGAATGCGGAAAGTGGCCCCCTGACCTGCATTCTTGACCAGATGTATCCCCCCTGCCAGCGTCCCGGACACCAGGTTGAAGACGATGTGCAGGCCCAACCCGCTGCCACCGGTACCACGACGGGTGGTGAAGAAGGGGTCGAAGATGCGGTCCTGGATGTCGGCGGGAATGCCCTTGCCGTCGTCCGCGACATCGAGCTCGATGTCCTGGCCCACCTGCTCGGCCCGGATCCGGATCGTGCCGGGTTGATCCGGCGCATAGGCATGGATGAGCGCATTGAGCACCAGGTTGCTCAGGATCTGGTAGATCGCCCCCGGGTGCGTGCGCAGCACCAGCTGGCCATTGCTTTCGTTGAGCACCTGGACCCGGCTGCTCTTGAGACGTGGCTTGAGGCTGACGATGATTTCGTCGATGTACTCGTGCAGGTTGATGACGCGCCAGTCGTCGCTGGACTGGTCCACCGCCACCTGCTTGAAGCTGCGGATCAGCTCGGCAGCACGCAGCAGGTTGTTCACCAGGATGTCGCAGCCATTGAGGCCATGGCTGATGAAGCGCTCCAGCATCGAGCGCTTGAGCGTGTTGTCCTCGAAGGCCCGACGCAGGCTCCTGAACTCCTCCTGCAATGTGGTGGCCGAGGTGACGCCGATGCCCAGCGGGGTGTTGATCTCATGCGAAATGCCGGCCACCAGTCCCCCCAGCGAAGCCATCTTCTCCGACTGCACCAGCTGCGCCTGCGTCTCGCGCAACGAGGCCAGGGACTGGCTCAGCTCCTGCGTGCGCGCCAGCACGCGCTGCTCCAGCGTCTCGTTGAGTTCGCGCAGGGCCAGTTCCGCCTGCTTCTGCTCGGTGACGTCCTGCAGGGTGCCACCGACCCGCACCGGCTCGCCCTGCTCATTGCAGTGCACCGCGCCGCGCAGGTGGGCGTACTTCATACGCCCGTCCGGGAACATCAGCCGCATCACCACTTCGAAATTGGAACAATTGGCCAACGCCACGTTGCGCCGCTCGCGCAGCAACTCGCGGTCCTCCGGATGGATCATCGCGGCCACGTTGGCGCGCGGCACCCGGCCGTCGGCGCTCTCAAGCTCGTGGATGCGCAGCGCTTCCTCCGACATCAGGTAATCATCGCTGGCGAAGTCGAACTCCCAATGGCCGATCTTGGCCAGCCTCTGCGCTTCCTTCAGCCGCGCCTCGCTCGCGCGCAAGGCCAGTTCGGCCAAAGCCTGCTCCGTCAGGTCCTGCACCGTGCCCAACACGCGCACCGGCTGCCCCCGATCGTCGCAATGCACCGCACCGCGTACCTGCACGTACTTCGTACGACCCTCGGCGAACACCAGACGCACCCGCGCGGAGTAGGTGCCACCCGGGTACATGGCCGCCAGCCGGGCCCGGCGCAGTTCGGCGGCCTCTTCCGACGGCAAGGTGGCCGCCATGGCTTCGCGCGACACCCGGCCGTCAGACGACTCAAGTTCATGGATGCGCAAAGCCTCTTCCGACAGGCGGTACTCGTTGGTCACCAGATCAAGCTCCCAGCTGCCGATGCGGGCGAGGTGCTGGGCCTCCTGCAGCAAGGCCTCGCTCTGGCGCAAGGCCTCCTCAGCCAGCTTGTTCTGGGTGATGTCGCGCTCGATCGAGATGTACTTGGCCAGTTGCCCGACCTCGTCGTACACCGACTGCACATCGATGACGGCCCAGTACTTGCGTCCGCTCTTGTGGTAGTGGACGAGCTCGGCGCCGAAGCGCTCACCACGGGAGATGCGCTCCTGGATGAAGGCATAGGTGCTGACGTCCGTCTCCGGACCATTGAGCAGCTCGCTCGGCCGCCGGCCGCGCACCTCGTCCAGCGTGTAGCCACTCATGCGCGTGAAGCCGTCGTTGACCCAGGTGATACGGGTATCGGCGTCCATGATGATCACACCGTTGTCGGTACTGGATGCCACCAGCGCCAGTTCGCGTGCCTGAGCCTCGCGCTCACGCAAGGTCTGCTCTGCCAGCTTCTGTTCGGTGACATCCTGCAGCGCACCCACGATCCGAACCGGGTTGCCGTGCGTATCAGCCTGCACGGCCGCCCGCAACTGGACGAACCTGATGCGCCCGTCTCGCATGCGCAGCCGCATCTGCATCCCATAGCTGCCAAGACGGGCCAGCGCCTCGGCCCGCAGGCGTCGGTTCTCGGCCAGGTCGTCGGGATGGATCAGCGCCACCACCGCCTCGCGAGGCACGCGGGGCTGGCCAGGGTCGAACTCGTGGATGCGTAGCGCCTCGTCTGACAACAGGTACTCGTTGCTGGCCAGGTCCAGCTCCCAGTGCCCCACATGAGCCAGCTGCTGGGCCTCGCGCAGACGCGCAGCGCTCTGGCGCAGGGCATCCTCGGCCAGCTTGCTCTGCGTGATGTCGCGCTCGATCGCGATGAACTTGACCAGCCGACCGCTTTCATCGTGCACCGGCTTGACGTCCAGCGCCAGCCAGTAGGCACGGCCACTCTTATGGTAGTTAAGGATCTCCGCCTCGAACCCTTCGCCGCGGTCCAGGTGCTCGCGCATCCGCCGGCGCACCTCCGGATCACTGTCCACCCCTTGCAGCAGGCGCCCCGGCTGCTTGCCGAGCACCTCGGCCAGCGTGTAGCCGGTTGTTTTCTCGAAGCCCTGGTTGACCCATAGGATCAGCCCCTGCGCGTCGGTGATGATGACCGCGTTGTCGGTGCGTGCCGCCACCAGGGCCAGTTCCCGGGCCTGGGCTTCGCGGGCGCGCAGCGTGTCCTCGGCGGCCTTGCGGGCGCTGATGTCAATGCAGACCAGCAGATGCCGCACCGACTCGGCATGCCGGAAACCCGTCAACACCGCCTCGCAGGTGCGCCGCTCGCCGCCACGCGTGCGCAACACGAGCTCAAATCGCGCGGCGCCGCCTGCCGCGGTCGCGGGCGTACCCTCGACTGTCGGCAGCGGCGGCACCTCCGCGTCGGCCAGCACACGCCAGTCGGCAAGGCCCTTGAGTTCGGCGTCCGTGTAGCCCGACAGGGCCGCCATGGCGGGATTCGCATACACAATGCGCCCCCGTTCAATCAGCAGCACGCCTTCACCGGCATCCGACTGGGCCCGCAGTAAGGCCCTGTAGAAGCCGTTCTCACCAGCCACCTCGTCGTA
>CALRMF020000102.1:0-9253 GCA_943369035.1 Curvibacter sp. AEP1-3 | reverse complement strand
AGATCATGCAGGCCTACCGGCAGCTGCTGCAAGGCTTGCCCGGTCTGCAGTTGAACCCGGAGCCGGCGGGCACCGTGATCGGCGCCTGGATGCCCACCGTGGTGTTTGACGAAGCCACCGGCGTCACGCGCGAAGCGCTGCAACAGGCTTTTGCGGACGAAAACGTGGACGCGCGGGTGTTCTTCCACCCGCTGTCGAGCCTGCCGATGTTCGAGGACTGCCCGGCCAATCGCCATGCCTGGGCGATTCCCGGCCGGGCCATCAACCTGCCGAGCTACCACGACATGACGGCCGAGGAGATCGGGCGCGTGGCCGCTGTGGTGCAGCGGCTGGCCAAGCACTGACCTACGCCACCAGCCACCGGCTGGTCGGCGTGATTAACGCATGCGCTTGAGGAAGCCGTCCGGGGCGACGGTGATCAGGATCTTGGCTTCAACCGCCTTGTCGATTTCGAACTGGTCGTTCGACTTCAGGAACTCGCGCACGGCGGTCTTGGGGTTGTTGCCCTTGCCCCAGGGACGATCGTGTACCAGGTCGTCCGGCATGTCTTCCACCAGGGTGTCGAACACCACCAGGTAGTTGTTCTTGCTGACGAAAGGCGCGTACTGCTGCAGCTCCTGCAGCACGTGCTCGTGCGTGTGGTTGGAGTCGAGGATCACCATCACGCTTTTCTTGCCTTGTACATGCTTGGCCACTTCGGCCACGGTGTCAGTCGCGATGGACGAGCCCTGGATCATCTGGATGCGCTTGCGCATCGGGTGGGCGTCGATCTCGGCGCGGTTGTGGGCACGGATGTCGATGTCGATGCCCAGCACGTAGCCGTCGAGCTGCATCATCTCCATCAGCGAGGCGTAGTAGATCAGGGAGCCGCCGTGGGCGATGCCGGTCTCGATGATCAAGTCCGGTTTGCAGGCCCAGATGATCTCCTGCATGGCGATCATGTCCTGCGGGAACTGGATGATGGGGCGGCCCATCCACGAAAAGTTGTAGGCGTACTTGTGGCGTGCGATCTCGCGCACCCAGATGCGCGAAAGCGCCTGCACGTCGTGGTCGTCCATCAGGCCGCGGATATTGGCCCGAACCTCTTCCTGGAATTTTTCGATTTCATTCATGGTGCAAAAAGTCCTTCCAATACTGGGTTCCTGAAACGATGCAGTCGATGCCCTGCGGACCGGTATTGGCAATCAGGTCCAGCAGGGAAACATAGGGGGTGAACTCGCCGTGCAGCTGCGGATAGGGCAGCTTGCGGTAGTCCATGTACTCGACGCGGATGCCGGCGTCCTCGAACAGCTGGTGGTCCAGGTAGTGGCGCGCGCCCAGGCCGGTGATGTAACGCGTGCCGCCCAGCGCCTTGACGATGTCGCACACGCGCTGGCTGCTGGCACCACCGATATCGAGCTCGCCCACCTCCACGAAGCGCCGGCCGGCATCCAGCCCGTAGTAGCGGCAGCCAGCCATCATCGAGTCCCGTGCGAGCTGGCCGATGGTGGTGTGTGGCTGCTCATAGACCGTTTCCACCAGCGCCAGCATGTCCTTGCGGTACGGGGCGGTGGCATAGGCCTGCTTGAGCTGGTCCAGATGCTGGCGGCGCCAGTTGCTGCGCGTGTCCAGCAGCACCTCGTCGATGCTCTGCCCCAGCGACAGCTGCTGCAGCGGCACGGTGAGCCACTTGCTGCCCTGTGCGGTCTTGATCTGCACCCGGTTGGTGAAGCTGCCCTTGGAGAACTGAACGTCGCCGTAATGGACGTAGACATCCGCCAGCCGGATCTGCTCGAACATTCCCACCCAGGGGAAGAACATCGGCTGGGAGATGACCACCTTCATGGCGTGAGCAGCTTTTCCATGATGACGACGTCGACGTAGTCGTTGCCCTGGCGGAAATGCTGCTGCCAGCGCCCGACCTCACGGTAACCGTGGCGCAGGTAGAGCCGGATGGCGCCGTCATTGCTGGCCAGCACTTCCAGCACGATCTTGCGCAGGCCAAAGACCTCACGCACGTAGTCGGCCAGCAAGCTCAGCGTCTCGCCACCGCAGCCACGGCCCTGGGCCTGCGGGCCGACGCAGATGCCCAGCCGGCCGCTGCCGTGGAACACGTCCATGTCGAGCAGTTGCACATAACCCAGCGCCTGGTTGCTGGCCCGGTCGGCAATGACGAAGAACACCGCATCCGCTGTCTGACTGCGGGTGGTGAGCCAGGCGCGCACCTGCTCCAGCGAGCTGCCCTTGGGCTGCGCCATCAGCTGGCGCTGCAGTGGCACGTCGTTGCGCAGCGCCTGCAGGGCGGGCAAATCTTCCGGAATCCAGGCCCGCAGAACCACGTGTTTGCCGGTCAGCATCTCAGGGCCTCACAGGTAGAAGCAGTTCAGCGAACGGCCGGCGAAGGCGGCAATGTCGCCAATCACCTGCCGCGCGTGGGCCGGGTTCAGGCCGACCAGCAAGGTGGGGATGTCGGCCGGCAGCGCCGCGGGCGCGATGACCGGCGCGCCGTGCAACTGGCGCCCTTGCAGGAAGCTGTTCTGGTCAATGACGCAGCGGATACGCTCGGGCTGGCGCAGCCAGGAAGCGATGAAAGCGCCATAGAAGCCGGCACCATAGAGGGCCACCGGTGCGTCGGCCGCCAGGGTCTCCTCGAAGGCTTGCACGCGTGCGCCCGCCTGCTGCCAGAAATCGGCAATCTGGCGTGCCTTGTCAGCGATGGCGTTCACTTCTGCGTGTGCCGGGGGCTGGGCGACGGCGGGTTGGGCCAATTTGCGTGCCACGAACACCAGCGCGCCACGGTGGGCACTGTCGCTGATCTCCACCACCTCAAAACCGTTGGCACGCAGCAAGTAAGCCAACGAGGGCGGCGTGAAGTGATTCACGTGGTCGACCACGATCAGGTCGGCCGTGTTGGACAGCACATTGGGCACGATGCCGTAGAAGGTGCCGCCGGCCTTGAGCACGGAGGCAATCTTGCGCAAGGCATCCTGAGGCTGCGCCATGTGCTCCAGCGAGAAGAACGAGGTCACGGCATCGAAGCGGCCCTGCCAGTCAGCGGGCAATTCGAAGGTTGCGCCGCGCCCGGTGGGAATGAACTTGTCCCAGAACGGGCGATAGCGGTCGCTGACGTCGAACAGGTGCACTTCCAGCCCCGGGATCTGACCGGCCAGCGTGCGCATGGTGGCACTCTTGGCGCAGCCGTAGTCGAGGATCTTCATGCCCGGCTTGAGTGCCAGCTTGTCGCGCAGCACCTTGACCTGGTGCTCGGTGCGGTAGATCTTGCGGCCGGCCACGACTTCGTAGATCTGGTCCTCCTCCTCACTGTCGACCAGGATGTCGTAGCTGTCGTCGTAGTAGGCGTCGATGTTGTCCATGGCGGCGCTCTGGACATGGGCGCAGCAGCCGCAGACATAGACCTCGGTGCGGCCGTCGTGCACGGTGCATAGCGAGGTCAGGGACAGGGCGTCGCCGGAGTCGTAGATCTTGTCGCTCAGCGGCGTGCCGCACAGGTTGCAGTTCAGATGGCTCATGGTCAGTCGGCGCACAGCTCCGGGTGGACGGTGCGGAAGTCAACGCCGGCGGCATAGGAGCCGCGCCAGCCATGGAACTGACCGGTCGGCTCCAGGAAGTTGAAGTAACGCAGCTGCATGGTCCAGCGCGAACGTTGGCTGCGGTTGTGGCCGGAGGCGTGCAGCACGAGGAAGTCGATCACCACCAAGTCGCCGGGGGCCGTCAGCGGGCTGACATGCGGGTACTTGCGCAACAACTCCGCCTCGCCCTTGAGCGTCAGGGAATAGGCGCCGGTCTTCTCCGGATGGTTCGGGTCGCGCGTATGAACCGGCACAGGCCCTTCAACCTGGGAGCCGGGGCAGAACTCGACCGGCCCCATGTCTTCGGTGACCGGCACCAGTGGACTCCAGTAGACCAGGCCATCAAGGCTGCGCAACTGGGCCGGGTATTCCTGGTGCCAGTTGGCGCGGAAACGGTCTTCGTTCGGGTTGTCGATCCGGATGCCGTAGCCGCCCGCCGCGACAGCCGGCATGGAACTGGGGCGCAGCTGCGTGAACAGCTGGTCATGCAGCGGGTGCGCCACCAGCCGCACGAACGCCGGAATCTGCTTGACCGCGTCATAAAGCTCGGCGCCATAGGCACGGTTGGCCGCGATCAGCTGCTGGTAGCCGGCATCGAAGCTGGCGGGCGCGAAAGCCGGGCGGCTGATCGGCAGCTTGTATTTGGCGATCAGCAGGCCGATCAGGTCGTAGATGGCGCGCTGGATCGGCTCGATGTCGCGCGCGAGGTCATAGAAATTGCGCAGGATCAGGACGCCGTTGCGCTTGAATTCCTCGACCTGGTCAGAACTGAGTAGGGGGCCTGGACACATGATCTCTCCGGTCAGGTAGAGCTTGGATGATAGTGGAGGAAGGCCATGCCGCCCGACCGGCTGCCGTCCGGCGGAGGCATGAAAAACAAAGGACGCATTGATGACCCGTCACCAATGCGTCCCTGGGGACCGAGCGCCCGGAAGGCTTTAGCCCTTCAGCAGCGACAGCACGCTCTGCGGCAGCTGGTTGGCCTGGGCCACCATGGCCATGCCAGCCTGCTGCAGGATCTGGGTGCGCGACAGGTTGGCCGTTTCCTTGGCGTAGTCGGCGTCCACAATGCGTCCGCGTGAAGCGGCCAGGTTTTCCACCTGGTTGTCGATGTTCGAGATCGCGCTCTCGAAGCGGCTCTGCATGGCACCCAGCATGGCGCGCGAGGTGTTGATCTGGTCGATGGCCGAGTCGACCTTCTTCAGGGCCAGCCAGGCGCTGCCCTGCGTGCTGACGGACAGGGTATCCACCCCGGTGGCCGAGGTCGCACCCAGCGTCGTGGCGGCAATGCCGGTGGTGCCAGTGGTGAAGCCGGTCAGGCTGACCGGGGCAGCGGTACCGTTGGTCGTCAGGCTGGAGGAGTACAGCTCGATCGAGTACGTACCGTCCTGCGCCTTCGTCAAGTAAGCAGTTACTCCGCTGTCGGGGGTCTTGCGGTTGATGGCCTCGACCACCTGGCCCAGTCGCTCGTCGCCGGTGGTGGCCACGGCAATCTCGCCCAGGTCGATCGGCGTGCTGCCGGAGACCGAGATGGCCAGCGTGCCGGTGGCGATGGCCGCCAGGGTGGTGATGGCCGACGAGGCAATACCGGTGTTGGTGCTGGCGTTGAAGGCATAGTCGATCTTGGACAGGCCTTGCGCCGTGGCGTTGGTCAGGGCACCGACCGACACCGTGTCGCCGGAGTTGGCGCCGATCTGGAACACGGCACCGGCGAAGGAACCGTCCAGGATCTTCTGGTTGTTGAAGGTGGTCTGCTTGGCGACGCGGTCGATTTCATCGCGCAGCTGAGACACTTCCGCCTGCAAGGCGGTGCGGTCCGCCGCGCTGTTGGTCGAGTTGCCAGCTTGCACGGCCAGTTCGCGCATGCGTTGCAGCATGTCGCCCAGCTTGCCCAGGGCGCCTTCAGCGGTCTGGGCCAGCGAGATGCCGTCGTTGGCGTTGCGGGCCGCCACCGTCAGGCCGCGCACCTGGGTATTCATACGCTCGGCGATCGCCAGGCCGGCGGCGTCGTCCTTGGCGCTGTTGACGCGCATACCGGACGACAGGCGTTGCATGGTCGTCGCCAGGGAGCTGGCCGACGCCGTCAGATTGCGCTGGGCATTCAGCGACGGAACATTGGTGTTGATCGTAGCAGCCATTTCGAAGCTCCTTTACGTAGAAATTGGCTCAAGCCGTTTTAGGTGTCAGCAAGACACGCTGACGGTTTTGGCGGTTGAGGAATTGTCAGGACGGATGCAAGGTGGTGTTGCCGCAATAAAAGGGTAAAAAAACCGGCATATCGGCCGATAAAGGGGGGGGTAATCAGGTAGGCCGGGGCGGAAATCAGGGTTTTTGCGGGGCGACAACCCTAAAGTTTCCTGAAAAGCACCCGAAAACTCTTCCAACGGGCCTGCCCAACGGGTTCGTCAACCGATACCTTCCTTCAAGGAGTAATGAAATGACCAGTATCAATACGAACATCCCGTCGCTGAATGCCCAGCGCAATCTGACGGCGTCGGCCGGCTCCCTGGCGACGTCCATGCAACGCCTGTCGTCCGGCCTGCGCGTCAACAGCGCCAAGGACGACGCCGCCGGCCTGGCGATCGCCGAGCGCATGAGCGTGCAGACCCGCGGTTTCTCCGTTGCAGCCCGCAACGCCAACGACGGTATCTCGCTGGCCCAGACCGCTGAAGGCGCCCTGGGTAAAGTGGGTGACATGCTGCAGCGTATGCGTGAACTGGCCGTGCAGTCGGCCAACTCGACCAACAGCGCAGCGGACCGTACCGCTCTGCAGGCTGAGGTGAAGCAGCTGGCCGATGAAATCGACCGCGTGGGCAAGACCACCACTTTCAACAACCAGAAGATCCTGAACGGCTCCTTTGCTGGTGCTGTGTTCCAGGTGGGTGCCAACTCCGGCGACAACATCACCGTCGGCGCGCTGACCAACAGCACCGCGACCGGTCTGGCGGACATCGATTTCGCTTACAGCACTGCCAACGCCGGAATCGCCGCCTCCTCGGTGACCACGCTGACGGCTATTGCCTCCGGTACGCTGAGCATCTCGGTCACGGGTGGCACGAGCTACGATCTGGGTGCCATCGACGCCGCCGGTACTGGCGATGAGCGTCTGGGTCAAGTGGTCGAAGCCATCAACCGCAAGACCGCGGACACCGGCGTTACCGCATACCTGACCAAGGCTGCCAACGGCACCTACTCGGTGGATCTGTACTCCTCGACCCTGGACACCTCGGGTGCCGGTGCCGTAGTGAATCTGAACGGCTTTACCGCCGCCACGACCGGCCTCGCCAGCAACACTTCCCTGGCCGCTGCGACGTCCACCGGCATCGACACCCTGTCGGTTTCCACGCAATCCAACTCCTGGATCGCCCTGAAGAAGCTGGACTCGGCCATCGACCAGGTCAACAGTGCTCGCGCCAAGCTGGGCGCCGTCCAGAGCCGCTTCGAGAGCGCCGTGGGCAACATCGGCATCATGGTGGAAAACATCTCTGCCTCGCGTGGCCGCATCATGGATGCCGACTTCGCGAAAGAGACCGCCAACCTGTCGCGTACCCAGATCCTGCAGCAGGCAGGTACGGCGATGGTGGCGCAGGCCAACCAGCTGCCGCAAGGTGTATTGGCCCTGTTGCGCTAAGCTTTTCTCGCGATTGAACCGTCCCAATCTGGCTAGACTGGGATGGTTTTCCAAGGCGGCGACGGTTTCGACTGTCGCCGCCCTTGGTCATTCTGGGAAGGCGGCGCGGGGGATCTGATCGCGCTGCAATAGGAGGAATCTATGGGGATTTCATCAATTGGCGTAGGCAGCGGCCTGGACGTCGAGGGCATCATCAGCAAGTTGACGGCGCTGGAAAAGCAGCCGCTGACCACGCTGCAGACGCAGGCCGCCACCATCCAGACCCGGATCTCGACCGTCGCGCAGATCAAATCCCAGGTTGCCGCGCTGTCGACCTCGGCCAAGACACTGGCGCAGGCCAGCTCCTGGACAGGCAAGACCCTGAGCTCCTCCAACGAGACGGCGGTCAAGGGCAGTGTGACGTCCTCGGCCTCCCCGACCTCTTTCGACGTCGAAGTGCAGCAGCTGGCCAAGGCGCAGTCGACAGCTTCCTCGGCGGTCGCCGTGGACACCGCGATCGGCACCGGCACGCTGACGATCGATCTCGGTACCTGGAACTATTCCGGCACCCCTTCGTTCACAAAGGGCGCGGCCGCTTCGGTGAGTGTCACCATCGGCAGTGGTGAGGACACCCTGACCAAAATTGCGGCCAAGATCAACAGCGCGAATGCCGGCGTCACGGCCACCGTGCTGCGCGATGCCTCGGGTGAGCGCTTGCTGATGCGCTCCAACAGCACCGGCGAGGCCCAGGGCTTCCGTATCCAGGTGGACGAGGGTGGTGTGCCTGCCGACAACCTGGACAACACTGGCTTGTCCCGGCTGGCGTTTGACCCAGCCAATGGCAATTTCGGCATGGCTGCCAACAGCTACCAGAAGGCGCTCAACACCCAGGCCACCATCAACGGCATCGCCGTCACTTCGGCCAACAGCACGCTGGCGGATGCCGTGCCCGGTGTCACGCTCGAATTCGGCGCGGTGACCACGTCCCCGGTGACGGTGAAAGTGGCGGCCGATACGACCACCATCAAGAAGAACATCCAGGACTTCATGGCGGCCTACAACAGCCTGAGCAAGACGCTGACCGACGCCACCAAGTACGACGAGGCCAGCAAGACCGCTGGCGTCATGCAGGGTGACTCGGTGGTGGTGGGGCTGCAGAATGCCTTGCGTGGCCTGTTGGGCTCCTCCAGCACCGGCTCAACGTTCTCTCGCCTGGCCGAAGTCGGGCTGGAGGTCAAGCGCGGCGGCCTGATGACCCTGACGGGCAGCAAGCTGGATACTGCCTTGAAGGACATTGATAATCTGCAGAAGCTGTTCACGGTGGACAACACGGGCACAGCCAGCGATGGTTTCGGCCTGAAGATCCAGAGCTTTGCAGACGGGTTGCTGGCCACCGGCGGCACGGTCACCAACAAGTCAGAGGCCCTGCAGACGGCCCTGAAAAGCAACTCCAAGGAGCAGGAGAAGGTCAACCAGCGCGCCGCACTGATGGAAAAACGGCTGCGGGCCCAGTACAGCGCACTGGACGGGCAGATGGCCGGCCTGACTTCCCTGAGCAGTTATGTTTCGCAGCAGGTGGCGGCTTGGAACAAGAGCGGTTCCTGAAGTCTGAACCTGGCTTAATTCAAGGTTAAGTTTCCTGGCACTGGTGCCGATACATCTTGCATAAGTCAACCAGATTGATGAGCGACACGATGTTTACACCAGTCAGCACACGGGCAGCCTCTGCCTACAAACGGGTCAGCGTAGAAACCTCGGTGGATGGCGCAAGCTCCCACCAACTGATCAGTCTGCTGTTCGATGCCCTGCTGGAATCGCTCTCGTTGGCCCGGCTGGCATTGGAGTCGGGTGACCAGGAGGTCAAGGCGCGCCATCTGAGCAAGGCAGTGCGCCTGATCGACGAAGGGCTGAAAGCCTCGCTGGACGAGGCTGGCGGCGAGGTCACGGGCAATCTGCGCACCGTCTACAGCTACTCCGTGCGCTGCCTGACCGAAGCCAACCTCAAGAACGATTTGGCCAAGGTGGCGGAAGTGATCGGGCTGATCAGCCCCATTGCCGAGGCGTGGAAGCAAAT
>CALRMF020000101.1:0-9269 GCA_943369035.1 Curvibacter sp. AEP1-3 | reverse complement strand
AGAGCAGGATCTCACCACCGGTGACGGGCTCCAGCCCGGCGACGGCGCGCAGCAGCGTCGTCTTGCCGCAACCCGAAGGGCCGATCAGCACGCCGATGTCCCCAGCGCGCAGGCCCAGCGACACGCCCGCCACCGCGGGTTGGGCGCGGCCGGGGTAGCACACCTGGAGCTGGGTCACCTCAAGAAACATGGTGCCTCATTGTAGATGCTTACAATTCTCATTCATTCCGAGTGATCACCTTGCCCCCTCACTTCATGCCGTTGCGCCGGCTCCGTCACCTGCTGCTGTTGCTGTTCACCGTCTTTCTGATGCTGCCGGTGCTGGCGGTGCTGGCATCCTGGCTGCCCTGGGGCGAGCAGGGGGCGCAGACAGCCCAGATCCTGGGCGAGATGGCGCGTACGGTCTTGCCCGACTATGCGCTCACCACACTCGTGCTGTGCCTGCTGGTGGCGTTCGGTGTGGTGGCGGTGGGCCTGTCCTGCGCCGCCGCCGTGACGCTGTTCGATTTTCCCGGGCGTCGCATCTTCGAGTGGGCCCTGCTGCTGCCGCTGGCCATGCCGGCCTATGTGGTCGCCTATGCCTACACCGACTTCCTGCAGTTCAGCGGGCCCTTCCAGTCCTTGTTGCGCGATCTGACCGGTCTGCAGGGGCGGGTCTTTCCTGAGATTCGGAACACCGCCGGCGCTGCCTGGGTGCTGACCTTCGCGCTCTACCCTTACGTCTACCTGCTGGCGCGTACGGCATTGGGGGAGCAGGCGAGCCACCTTATGGAGGCGGCGCGCCTGCTGGGCGCACCGCTGTCGCGCCGTATCCGGGAGATTGCGCTGCCGCTGGCCCGGCCGGCGGTGGCGGCCGGGGTGGCGCTGGCGCTGATGGAGACGCTGGCGGACTTCGGTGTCGTCAGCTACTTCGGCGTCCAGACCTTCACCGCCGGCATCTACAAGGCCTGGCTGGCCATGGACAACCGTCTGGCGGCGGCGCAGCTGGCCACCATGCTGCTGGTGCTGGTGGTGCTGTTGCTGCAGCTGGAGCAGCGTGCCCAGCGCCGCATGCGCTTCGCCACCGGGCGGGGCGCCCGGGCTGGCAGCGCCGAGGCGCGGCCGGTGCAATTGACTGGTGGGCGCCAGTGGCTGGCCTGGGGCGTGTGCAGCCTGCCCTTGCTCATGGGCTTTGTGGCGCCGGTGCTCTTCATGTTCCGCCCGCTGTTGGCGGAGTGGGCCATCCTGCCCTGGGAGCGCTTTCCCGTGTGGGCCTTCAACAGCGTGCGGCTGGGGACGCTGAGCGCCGTGCTGGCGGTGGTCCTGGCCCTGCTGCTGGCGTTCAGCCTGCGGCGCACGCCCGATCTCGTGACGCGTGCCGTGGTGTACCTGGCCGGCCTGGGGTACGCGGTACCCGGCGCGGTGATCGTGGTGGGCCTGTTGCTGCCGGTGGCATGGATTCAGGGGCTCTGGCCGCAAGCCAGCGTGGCGTATTACATGACGGCCACCTCGCTCGGCCTGGTCTGGGCTTACCTGGTGCGCTTCTGTGCCGTGGCGCTGCAATCGGTGCAAAGCGGTTATGCCCGCATTCCCCTCAGCCTGGACGACTCCGCGCGCATGTTGGGCGTGGGTGGGGGCGGCCTGCTGCGGCGGGTGCATTGGCCCTTGCTGCGCCGTTCGGCCGTGGCGGCCACGCTGCTGGTCTTTGTGGACGTGATGAAGGAGTTGCCGGCCACCCTGGTACTGCGCCCCTTCGACAGCGACACGCTGGCGGTGGTGGCCTACCAGCTGGCGCGCGATGAGCGTCTGGGGGAGGCGGCGCTGCCCTCGTTGGCGCTGGTGCTCGTCGGCTTGATACCCGTGGTGCTGCTGAGCCGGACGTTACGCGAACGTGCGCAATGACTCTTTACGCCAGGCTGGATGCTGCGTATAAAATGAGCAAATACTTATATTGCGAACGAACTCTGCCATGACCAAGCGAACCATACATGCGACCCCAGGAAGCGTGACGGAGCCGGACCAGGTGTTCGAACTGGCGGCCGAGGTGTTCCGGGTGATGTCGGCGCCGATGCGCCTGAAGATCATCAGCCACCTGTGCGATGGCGAGCGCAATGTGAGCTACCTGCTCAGCAAGATCGACACCACGCAGCCCAACATGTCACAGCATCTCACGACGCTGTACCAGGCCGGTGTGCTTGGCAAGCGTCGTGAAGGCGTGCAGATCTATTACCGCATCGTGGACGACCGGGTGGCCGCGCTGTGCCGTGCGGTGTGCACGCAGATTGCGACCGAGGCGAACTTCGAGCCGATGGCCGAATCCGTCAGCTGAAGCCCAACGCGTGAGCGTACCGATGCCGGGGCCTGCTACCCCGGCATTTTTGTTTCAGGGCTTGAGGTAGACGTAGCCTTCCTGGGCTTGCAGGCGCGCCACTTCAGCCACGCCCGAGGGCACGATCTTGGCTTCCATCGCCACCTTGTCCGGGCTGATGTTGCGGCTGGTCAGCGTGTTGTTGCAGACGCGGAACTCCACCCCCTTGCTGGACAGGTCACCAATGGTGCCGCCGAAGTCGCGCCCTTGGGCATCCTTGGCATCCTGCAGCAGGAAGTTGATGCCCGGGCCGTGGGTGACGACAACGATCTTGGCCTTGGGGTCCGCGTTCAGGTGGTTGCGGACGTTGTTGAGGATGGTCGGGACCGTGTTGACGTCTGTGTTGATGTGGTAGACCGCCTTGATCTGCTGGTTCGCTTGGGCATGGGCGGTGCCCGCGAAGTTCAGGCTGGCAGCAAGGGCGAGCAGCAGGGTGGCAATAAATCTGTACATGATCATCTCCTGAATTTGTGAGCCAAAAAACAAGGGGTCGGCTGCTGCCGACCCCCTCCAGGTCCGAAATCGGTCCGGAACTGCAGGCTTAAAGCAGTGTATCAGCCCAGATATTCTGCGCCCAGTTCCAGGCGTAGATACCCTCGAGCTCGTTGGGGGCGGTCGACACGCCACCCGAACCCGGCACGGTCTTGAAGGTCTTCTCGGCCGCCACGTACTGGTGCACCGACGCGACATGCACCACCAGCTTGTCGTTGACGAAGCTGTAGCAGGTGTTGGTCAGCAAGGGCTGCGGGTTGACGTCCATGCCCGAGAGCTGGGCCACCACGGCGGCGGCGACCACCTTGCCGTGCGAGTTGGCCATGTGGCCGGACTTGGGCATCAACGGCGCGGCCAGCACCGAGTCGCCGATCACATGCACATCCTTGGCCACCTTGGACTCGAAGGTCAGGTAGTTGACATCGCACCAACGGTTGTTGACGTTGGCCAGGCCCGACGCCATGGCGATGCTGCCGGCGCTCATGTCGGGCAGCACGTTCAGCACGTCGGCCTTGATGTCGCCCTCGGTCTCGAACTTGACGGTCTTGCTCCTGGCGTCGACGGCAATCGCCTTGTGGTTGCCGCGGAACTCCAGCATGCCGGCGTAGTTCTCGGCCCAGAACTTCTTGAACAACGGCCCCTTGGAGGTGACATCCGGGTTCGCATCGAGGATCAGCACCTTGGACTTCGGCTTGGCCTTCTTGAAGTAGCTGGCCACCTGGCTGGCACGCTCGTAGGGGCCGGGCGGGCAGCGGTAGGGGGCGAGCGGGACGGTGATGGCGTAGGTGCCGCCGTCCGGCATGGCTTCGAGCTGGCGGCGCAGTGCTGCGGTCTCAGGACCGGCCTTCCAGGCCTGCAGGATCTGGCCGGACGCGCTGGCGGCCTGCAGACCTTCGATGCTGTTCCACAGCATGTCGATACCGGGCGAGACGATCAGTTTGTCGTAGCCGATGGTGGCGCCGCCAGCCAGCGTGACCGTCTTCTTGGCTGCATCGATGGCGGTCACGCGGTCGCGGGCGTGGATCACACCGTGCTTGCCCTTGAGGTTGTCATAGGGCGTGGTGATGTCGCCCATGGTCTTGGAGCCGCCGATCACCAGGTTGGAGATGGGGCAGGAGATGAAGCTGTCGTTCGGCTCCACCAGCACCACGTCGATCTGGTAGTTGGAGAGCATGCGAACGTACTTGGCAGCAGTGGCGCCGCCGTAGCCGCCGCCGATCACCACCACCTTGGCCTTGGAGGGGATGGTGCCCGTGGTGGCGCAACCCACCATGGAAAGTGTGCCGCCCAAGGTGCCAAGCGCCAGGGAAGCCTGTACAAAGCTGCGTCGTTTCATGTTGGCCGTCTCCTGTTCAGCGCTTGAGGTTCGAGAAATACGTGGCCACCGACTGGACCTGCTCTTCGGTCAGGCCCTTGGTCAGCTGGTGCATCACGGTGGCGGGGCGGGTGCCTTCGCGAAAGGCCTTCATTTGCGCCACCATGTACTCACGCGGCATGCCGGCCAGCGAGGGAATGGCCGAACCATCGGTGGTGCGGCCTTCGGTGCCGTGGCAGTTGGCGCACATCGCGGCCAGGGCGCGCTGGTGCAGCTTGACGGTATCCTGGGGCGTGGCCGCGTGCGCGGCGCCGGCCGCGACGGCCGACAGCAGCAGGGCTGCAAGGTGGGTTCTGAAGCGCATGGGGGAGTCTCCTTCTTCAAGTTCACGAGATATCGCTGCAAACGAATGTAGCCAAGCAAGCTTGGCATTGTCTGCGGTATTTACCCGCATTAGGGTAAGGGGTATAGCTTTCAGGGCGCTTTCATGTTGGCCTGCGTACCAACCACGCGCTCGTCCGGCTGGTGTACCACGGTCGGGCTGTCCATCAGCCGGTCCGTGATGCCAGCGCCGGCCCACATGCCCACCAGGGCCAGCCAGGCCGTCAGGGCAAAGATCGCGCCACCGGTCATGCCGGCGCCGACGGCGCAGCCACCGGCCAGCATGGAGCCGAAGCCCATGAGAATGGCGCCCGCGATGTAGCGGCGCATGCTGTAGCCGTCCTTGAAGCCCTCCAGCTGGAATTCCTTGCCGATCATCGCGCCGAGGAAGGAGCCGGCAAACACGCCGGGCAGCAGGCCGAAGTCGAAACCGATACCCGGCGCTGGTGCCGACAGCACCCGCATCAGCCACTCGGCCGACGGGCCGCTGAAGGTCAGCCCCTGGATCTGCACCGCGCCGAAGCTGTTGGATGAAATCAGGAAGGTGTAGTACCAGCCGGCTGCGACCATCAGGCCGGTGCCGATGCCACCGACCCATTTCCACAAGCCCCAGCCGCTGCGGATCGAGAAGAACAAGGCGGCGGCAAACCAGATCAGGCCGAAGGCCAGGCCACCCCAGTGACCCAGACCGGTGATGGCGAGCAGGTCGCGCGCCGGCCCACCCTCCACCGTCCACCAGCTGCTCAGGTGCAAGCGCAGCGGGGCCAGCGAACCACCGAGCGCTGCCTGCGCCGTGACGGCAAAGATCAGACCGGAGAGCAGGGCGCGCAGATTGCCGTTGGCCGACAGCACCAGCAGCCGGCTGGCGCAGCCACGCGTCATGATCATGCCAGCGCCGAACAACAATCCGCCGATGAGTGCACCGGACAGGCTGCCACGGGACGACAGCTGGCGGGCCGTGCTGACATCCATCTGGTTCAGCAGGATCAAGGCCTGTACCGCCACCACGGCCGTGGAAAAGGCCAGCAACCAGACGGACAGCTTCTCGCCAAACTTGCGATGCCAGAACTCGATCACGGCCGCGCGCAGACAGAACTTGGAGCGTTGTGCGAAAAAGCCGAAAAGCACGCCGATGCCCAGCCCACCGATCGCTAGAAGGGTGCGCTCACCATGCTGTTCAAGTACGGTTGCCAGATCCATCGCACTGTCCCATAATTTCGTATTTGCTTATATTGAATACTAGTTTTCTTTATCCCCGGGCATCTTGATCTGTCTCAAGTATTGATGGCGCCCTCAGCGGCGGGCAGGCGGCAACGGGGTAGGGTGCGTATGGAGACGACACGAGCATGGCACGGACGACACAAGTGATGCTGAGGCGGATGGTGGCTGGCTGGGGGCTGGCGCTCATGGCGGTGCTGGCGGGCGCGCAGGAGATGCCGGCCATGGTGCCGCAGCAGGTGTCGCCATCGGCCTGGTACGTTGAGGGCGTGTCGGCGCTGGGTTCGCCGGCCAATCAGAACTTCATCTCCAATGCCGCCTTCGTGGTCACGCCAGTTGGCGTGGTGGTGATTGACGCCCTGGGCTCGCCCGCGCTGGTCGAGCGCCTGGTGGCGCAGATCCGCAAGCTCACCCCGAAGCCGATCACCCACGTCATCGTGACGCACTACCACGCCGACCACATCTACGGTCTGCAGGCCTTCAAGGCCCTGGGCGCGCACATCATCGCCCACCAGGCGGCCAAGGTCTACCTCAACTCGGAAACCGCCCAGCTGCGTCTGCAGGCTTCGCGCCAGGAGCTGGCGCCCTGGGTCAATGACGACACCCGCCTGGTTGAAGCCGATGAGTGGATCACCGGCGACAAGCTACTGACCGTGGGCGGCGTGCGTTTCCAGATCACGCCGGTCGGCCCCTCGCACACGCCGGAAGACCTGGTGGTGTACATGCCGAGCGAGAAGGTGCTGTTTGCCGGTGATCTGGTGTTTCGCAGCCGCATTCCCTATGTGGGCCAGGCCGACAGCCGGCACTGGATCGTGGCGCTGGACCGCTTGCTGGCCTTCGACGCCACCGTCATCGTGCCCGGGCATGGTCCGCTGTCGCACGAGGCGCGCAAGGACATGCAGCTCACGCGCGATTACCTGCACTACCTGCGTGAAAGCATGGGCAAGGCGGCGCAGAATCTGGAACCTTTCGAGGACGCCTACAAGAACACCGACTGGTCGCAGTTCGAAGCGCTGCCGCTGTTCCGTGTTGCCAACCGCATGAACGCCTACAACACCTATCTCCTGCTGGAGCAGGAAGCCCGCTGATGATGAATGCCATGCAGTTGCCGGCCGAAGCGCCGCGCGGCCGGCTGTCGCGCCGCGACTGGCTGGTGAGCGCCGCCGCCCTGTGTACCAGTGCCGCCAGCATCGCGCAGCCGGGCCACGCCAGCCTGCCGCTGGCCGTGTCGCTGCAGGATGAACTGGCGCTGGCCCTGAGGAAAGGGCAGCCCCTGGTCGTCATGGTCAGCCTGGAGGGCTGCCCCTTCTGCAAGGTGGCGCGGCAGAATTACCTGGGCCCGCTGCATGAGCAGCAGGGCTTGCCGGTGGTGCAGGTGGACATGCGCAGCAACCGTGCGCTGAAGAACTTCCGCGGCGCCAGTGCCACCCATGACGAGATGAGCCGCCAGTGGCGCATTCGCATCGCGCCCACGGTGCTGTTCTTCGGCCGTGACGGTACCGAGGTGGCCGAGCGGCTGGTGGGGGGCTACATCCCCGATTTCTACGGCGCCTACCTCGACGATCGCCTGCAGCAGGCTCGCGCCAGCCTGCGCTGAGTGCCGTGTCGCCTCCCTGTAGAACGGGGGGCTGACATTCGACGCGTATCCACCTATACTTGGCAGGGTATATGCCCCGCGGGGTATATTTCGCTCCCTATTTTCTTGTTTGCTGGAGTACAAGTGGAACAACGCAATTCCTGTGAACTGCCGCAGCGGCCCTACTGGCCGGCCTGGGCCGCCGGCCTGGCGCTTGGTGTCGTGCTGTTGCTGACCTTCGTCTTCACCGGCCATGGACTGGGCGCCACCGGCTTCACCACCCGGCTGAGTGCCTGGCTGGGCGACCTGGCGGCGCCCCAGTGGACGCTGGCCAATGACTACCTCGGCCCCATGGTGGAGGACGGCTCGGTGCTGTCGTCCTGGATCACCTGGCAGGTGCTGGGCGTGTTCCTCGGTGCCCTGGTGTCGGCCTATTTTGCCGGCCGCATGGCGTGGCGCATCGAAGGCGAGGCCAGTGCCGGTCGTGTGGGCCGTCTGCTCAAGGCGCTGGCCGGCGGCATTCTGGCCGGTGTGGGCGCGCGCATTGCCGCCGGTTGCACCAGTGGCGTCGGCTTGTCCGGTGCAGCGGTGCTGAGCGTGGGCGGTTTCGTCTTCCTGGGCGCTTTCTTCGCTGCCGGCCTGGTGGCGGCGCGCCTGAGCGGTGGGGGTGTGAAATGAACGGATTGTTTACCGCCGGTGGCCCGTTGGTCGCGGTGCTGCTCGGATTTGGTTTCGGCTTCGTGCTGGAGCGCGCCGGTTTCGGCAGTGGCTGCAAACTCACGGCGCAATTCCGTTTGACTGACTGGTCGGTGTTCAAGGTCATGTTCACCGCCATCGTGTTCACCGCCATCGGCATCTATGCGCTGGAGCAGCTGGGTCTGCTGCAGGCCGAAGCGATCTACGTGCCCATTCCCTACCTGTGGGCCATTGCCGTGGGCGGGGCGCTCATTGGGGCCGGGTTCGCCGTGGGGGGGTACTGCCCCGGCACTTCCGCGGTCGGCGTGATGACTGGCCGCATTGATGCCATCGTGTTCTTCCTTGGACTGCTGGTGGGCACCTACCTCTTTGCCGCCCTGTTCCCGCAGTTCGATGCCTTGACCACCGCCGGTGAGTTCACCCAGGGCGATCGCCTGCCGGAGGCGTTGGGTGTGCCCGAGTGGCTGGTGCTGGCCGTGTTGGTGGTCGCAGCCATTGGTGTCTTCTTCCTCGGTGGCTGGTTCGAGCGGCGCGCCCGTGCGGCCGGCCAGTCCTGAACCCTTTTCTTGCAGGAGAGCAAACGATGAAACGTACCCGCAACAACCTGGCGCCGCTGGTGTCGGCCTTGGCCATGACCCTGCTGAGCGTGCCGGTGGCATCCGTCGCGCAACCGGCCCAGGCGCCGGCGCGCGCCGCCAATCCCTGTTCCGGCAACCCCTGCGCCGGCGCCAAGCGTCGCAGCCGTGCAGACAATCCCTGTGCCGGCAACCCGTGCGCTGGGTCTTCGCGCCGCAGCCGTGTCGACAACCCGTGTGCCGGCAACCCCTGCGCCGGCAAGAGCCGCCGCCGTGCCGGCGGCGAGAATCCCTGCGCCGGCAAGAGCCGCTGATCCGGCCTGGCCATGGGCGCGCCCGCCTCGTCCGATGCTGTGCAGTGCGCCGCGCGTAGCGCCCTGACGCGGCAGCTGCGGCTGGCGCAGCGCGGGCGCTCTATGCTGCACCCCTTCATCGGGCGCAGCCGACGCTTCGAGATTTGGGAGCACTATCCGCGCCGTGATGCCATCGACGCCACCGGCCGCTGGCAGTTCTACTTCCATGCCCATGACCGCGCGGAGCCCGAAAGCGCACGCCATCCGCAGGAGCACGGCCACATCCACCTGTTCCGCCGCAGCCCGCAAGGGCGCCTGACGCACCTGGCCGGCCTGTCGCTCGACGCGCGTGGCCTGCCGCTGTGCTGGTTTGCCA
>CALRMF020000100.1:0-9305 GCA_943369035.1 Curvibacter sp. AEP1-3 | reverse complement strand
GCAGAGAGTGCTTCATGAAAACCTCCTTGGTTAGAAGCAAGACGACAGAATCTTTGAGCAATTGACTCTGCAGATTGCGTGCCAACCCGAAATGGCGCAAATATCAGAGTTTTTCTTATCAGATTTATCGCTATCGCAGCTCTGACGGACCTAACCTGTCAAGTTCACCATCGAGCGTGACATTTTTGTCAGCGCGTTCCTGTCACTTGATGCAGACTGAGCGCACCTGCTTCAGGTCCGTCTGGCCCAGCAGGATTTTTTCCATGCCGTCCATCTTCAGCGTCCGCATGCCGCTCTCCACGGCGGCGGCGAAGATCTCCGCCACCCGGGCGCGCTCCTGCACCAGCTTCTTGATGCGGTCGTCGGCGATCAGCAGTTCATGCAAGCCCAGGCGGCCCTTGTAGCCGGTCTTGTTGCAATTGTCGCAACCCACGGGCTTGTAGAAGCGCAGCTTGCCGTTGTTGCCATAGCGCTCCACCCAGTCCTCGAACAGTTTCTGCGCTTCGCCACTGAAGTCGGCCTTCCAGGCCGGTGTGTGCCGCAGCTCGTCGGCATACTCAACGATGAAGCTGTTGATCTCCGACGTGTTCGGGTGGTAAGCCTCCTTGCAGTCACACAGGCGCCGGGCCAGGCGCTGCGCCAGGATGCCCAGCAGCGCATCGGCAAAGTTGAACGGGTCCATGCCCATGTCAAGCAGACGCGTGATCGACTCCGGCGCCGAGTTGGTGTGCAAGGTGGAGAACACCAGGTGGCCCGTCAGCGAGGCCTCGATGCCCATGGACACGGTTTCCTTGTCGCGCGACTCGCCCACCATGATGATGTCCGGGTCGGCGCGCAGGAAGGCGCGCATGACCAGCGCGAAGTCAATGCCGGCCTTGCGGTTGATCTGCACTTGGCGCAGACCTTTCTGTGTGATTTCCACCGGGTCCTCAGCCGTCCAGATCTTGGTCTCGGGCGTATTGAGGAACTTGAGAATGGAGTGCAGTGTGGTGGTCTTGCCCGAGCCGGTGGGACCGCAGACATAAAACAGGCCGTAGGGCTTGCTGACCGTCGCTTCCAGCCGCTCCCGGTTGTGCGGCATCAGGCCGAGCTTGTCCAGCGGAATTGGCTCGCCCGCCGCCAGGATACGCATGACCACGTCCTCCACGCCACCGGCGGAGGGGATGGTGGCCACACGCAGCTCGATGTCCAGCGGGCCATATTTCTTGAACTTGATCTTGCCGTCCTGCGGCTTGCGACGCTCGGAGATGTCAAGGTCGCACATGATCTTCAGGCGCGTCACCATGGCCTGGCGGAAATGCGCCGGCACCTCGATGTAAGGCACCAAGGCGCCGTCGATGCGAAAGCGAATACCAGTCTTGAGCTTGCCTGGCATGGGCTCGATGTGGATGTCCGACGCCTTCTGATGGTAGGCATCGATGATGACCTTGTTGACAAACTTGACCAGTTCGTTGTCAGCCGCGGCCGATTCCAGTGACTCGTCGTTCTCCTCGTCGCCCAGCGGGCCGCCCATGTCGGCCAGCAACTGGTCGATGGAAGTGGTGTCGATGGCGCCAAAGAGCTGGTCCAGCGTCTGTTCGAATTCGACCTGTGTCGTCACGCGATAGGCAAACTTGCTGATGCGCGGAAAGACCTGTGGCACCACACGCGCACCGCGCGTGGCTTCCGGGTCGGTGCACATGATGACCAGGCCCTCCGGCGACTCTTCCAGGGGGATCCAGCCCTGGCCTTCGGCGAAGTCGCGCTTGAGTGGGCCATGCAACATCTCGGATCGGATGCGCCCGGCATTGAACGGCTCGTACGGCACACCAAAGAACTTGGCCAGCGATGCGCCGATCTGGGCTGGTTGCAGCTGGTACGTAGTGGTCAGCAATTGCTCTACAGACAGTCCTTGCTCGCGCGCATCCTGCACGCACTGTCGCAACTCCCCGTCGTTCAGCACCCCGTCGGCGACCAAGCCGTCGTACTTGCTAGCCTTGCGGCGTTGGCCCTCGCCCGCTTTCTGCAGGCGCTGACGGATGGCCGTGCCCAGCGTCTTGCACAGCTGGGCCACGCCCTCGACCTCCAGTTCGCCGAAGGGCTGGTCACTCTTGTTGTTGATGACCTGCAACACACCATACAGGGTGCCGCCTTCCAGGATGGGCGTGACAAGCATCTGCTTGGTACGGTAGCCGGAGCGCTTGTCGACTTCCTTCAGAAAGGTCAGCGCCGGATGAACCCGCTTGAGGGCTTCGTCGTCATAGACATCCGCCAGATTGAGCATCTGGCGGCTGTAGGCGGCGTAGCCCGCCAGGCTCTGCGGGCTGATCGGGAGCTTGAGCTCGCGGCTGGTGTTCAGGCCGGTCTTGAGCTTGGAGACGATCGCACTCTGGTCCTCGTTGACCGCGTACAGCGTCAGGCGGTCGGCATTGAGCAGCTTGCAGATGTCCGGGCTGACCTCCAGCATGAGCTGCTCGATGTTTTCGGTTTCGTGGATGCGGGCCGTGACCTGCTGCAACTGGCGGTAGAACAGCACCTCGAAAGTGACACCGCGCTTCTCCGGCGGCAGTTTCTGCGTTTCAAAAAAGGCCTGCTCGGTCGACTTGTCCGGAGCGGAAGGTTTCATGGCTGAACTCATAAATCAAACGTCTGTCCGAGCAATTCGACCTGGTCACTCAGCCCTGGAAAAACTGCATCTGCGTCCCCGCCAGTTCGATCAGGTCGCCATTCTGGAGTGGCACCGGATCATCGGCGATGGGGCTTCCATTCAGTAACGGACGGTCGATGCCCTCCACATGTGCCAGCACGAAAGCTTGCTGTCGGCGGGTGATGGCCGCCACCGCCACGCCGGGCTTGCCGATCGTGGTTACCACCTTGGTCAGCGGTAGCTCGCGACCGGCCGCCGCACCCGACAGCACCCGGATGCCGCCGGTCAGTTCGCTGCCGGTCGAGCGCTCGGTCGTCATCATCACGTCCGACGTGGCTGCTGCCGGCCTGGCCGGCCGCTCGCCCTCCGCCTCGCTGAGGAACTGGATCCTGTACTTGCCAACCTCGATGGTGTCGCCGTGCTGCAGCGCCTGGCGCCGGATCGCCTTGCCGTTGACGAAGGTTCCGTTGGTGCTGTCGAGATCCTCCAGCACGACCTGTCCACCCATCATCTGCACCGCTGCGTGCTCGCCGCTGACGGCCAGGTTGTCGATCACCACGTCGTTGTAGGGCCGCCGGCCCAGGGTGGTGCGCTCCTTGGTCAGCTGGACTTCCTTGATGACGACGCCGTCGATCGAAACGATCATCTTCGGCATGCCCGTCTCCTGTTGCTTGTGTTCATCTGACATCACCCGATCTGTCATTGACCCCCCAATCTGCGCATCCGCCGCCAGTCCTATGACGTCCTCGCCTGGACCAGTAACACCGTGATGTTGTCCCGCCCGCCCTGCGCATTGGCCGCATCCACCAGACTGCGCGCTTGCATCTCCAGGGAAATGCGCTGCGCCAGCAACCCGGCCGTCACCGCATCGCTCACCATGTCCGACAGCCCATCCGAGCACAGCAGGTAGAGATCGCCCGCTTCCACCGGATGCTCCGCCACTTCCAGCGCCACCGCGCTCTCAACGCCCAGCGCGCGTGTCACCAGGTTCTTGTTCACCGAGATCGCTGCCTGCTGCGGCGTCAGCAGCCCTGCGTCGATCTGCTCCTGCAGCAGCGAATGGTCGCGCGTCAGCTGCGTCAACTCGCCTCGGCGCCACCGGTAGCAGCGCGAATCGCCGATGTGGCCCAGCAGCAACCAGTCCTCCCGGAAGACACCCACCACCAGGGTCGTTCCCATGCCCGCGAGCTGCGCATTGGCCTGGGCCGCCTTGAAAATGGACGCATTGGCATTATCAACACAGATCTCCAGCGCGCGCCGGATGTCGCGTCTTTCGGCTGCGTCGCCTGTTGCGGCCAACCAGCGCCCCAGGTCGTCGGTGATGTGGGTCGTGGCCATGCTGCTGGCCACCTCGCCAGCGTTGTAGCCGCCCATGCCATCTGCCAGAACCACCAGGCCGACCAGCGGATCAAAGGCGGCCGCATCTTCATTGTTGGCGCGTATCAGGCCGGTGTCGGTCGCAGTGCAAAACTTGTAAATCATTGTTCAGTTCCGGCTCCGAGGCTGTTGCCCGCATCGCCAGACAAGGGGCTGCTGTGATTGTGCCGGCACGCGGCCGGATTTCAAAGTCCGTTGGCGGCAGGTATTTGACTGCATCACCGACATCGACAGCCCAAATGACATGGGCCCGCGTTGGCGGGCCCATGAGCAGCACGATGCGACGATGTCAGGCCGCTTCCTGCGGGCCTCGTCGCCCCGCCATGATCTTGCCGATGGCCAGCACGAGCAACGCGCCAGCGATGCCGAAGGCGTAGTTCCAGACCTTCTCCTGCGGCAGGTAGTTCACCACGCCGGGGTCAGTATGCGCCATGGTGCCGGCAATCCAGCCCAGCAGCATGCCGCCAAGCGTGATGATGAAGGGGAAACGGTCCATCAGCTTGAGCACCAGCTGGCTACCCCAGACGATGATCGGGATGCTGACCAGCAGACCGAAGATCACCAGCGGCAGCTGGTGCTGCTCACCGGCACCCTGAGCCGCACCGGCGATGGCGATCACGTTGTCAACGCTCATCACCAGGTCGGCCACGATCACCGTCTTCACGGCACCCCAGAGCTTGTCGCTGGCTTGGATGTTGCTGTGCTCGTCCTCATCCTCGGGAACCAGCAGCTTGATACCGATCCAGACCAGCAGTATCGCGCCCACCAGTTTGAGGAAAGGCACCTGCAGCAGGGTCAGGGCAAAGGCAATCAGGATCACACGCAGCACAATCGCGCCTGCTGTGCCCCAGAGGATGCCCTTGGTCCGCTGGTGCGGCGGCAGGGAACGACAGGCCAGGGCAATCACCACGGCATTGTCGCCACCCAGCAAGATGTCAATCAGAATGATCTGGCCTACGGCCACCCAGAAATGGGCTGTCAGGAATTCTTCCACGATGTTCTTTCTTTCCGGCGCCCGTTCTCAGGCGCCGGGTATGCAATGAAACAAGCCCGATTGTCCAAGCGGACGACCGGGCTTGATATTGTGGAAAACCGCAATGTCGCCCTGCTGACAGGGTGACATGCGGCCCACGCGCGCCGAGATCAGAGCAGCGACTTCAGCACGCGGCCCATCTCGGACGGGTTACGCGTGATCTTGAAACCGCACTCTTCCATCACAGCCAGCTTGGCATCGGCCGTGTCGGCACCGCCGGAGATCAGCGCACCAGCGTGGCCCATGCGCTTGCCGGGAGGCGCCGTGACGCCAGCGATGAAGCCGACCACGGGTTTCTTCATGTTGGCCTTGCACCAGCGGGCGGCTTCCGCCTCGTCCGGTCCGCCGATCTCGCCGATCATGATCACGGCGTCGGTGTCCGGATCGTCGTTGAAGGCCTTCATCACGTCGATGTGCTTGAGGCCGTTGATCGGGTCACCACCGATACCGACGGCCGAGGACTGGCCCAGGCCCAGTTCGGTCAGCTGCGCCACGGCTTCGTAGGTCAGGGTGCCGGAGCGCGACACCACGCCGATACGGCCCTTGCGGTGGATGTGACCGGGCATGATGCCGATCTTGATCTCGTCGGGCGTGATCAGGCCGGGGCAGTTCGGGCCCAGCAGCAGGGTCTTCTTGCCGCCTGCGGCTTCCTTGGCCTTCATTTTGTTGCGCACCATCAGCATGTCGCGCACCGGAATGCCTTCGGTAATGCAGATCGCCAGGTCCAAGTCGGCTTCCACCGCTTCCCAGATGGCGTCAGCGGCACCGGCCGGCGGCACGTAGATCACGGAGACCGTAGCGCCGGTGGCCTTGGCCGCATCCTTGACCGAGGCGTAGATCGGCACGTCGAAGATCTTCTCGCCGGCCTTCTTCGGGTTCACGCCGGCGACGAAGCAGTTCTTGCCGTTTGCGTACTCGATGCACTTCTCGGTATGGAACTGGCCGGTCTTGCCGGTGATGCCCTGGGTGATGACTTTGGTGTCTTTGTTGATGTAGATCGACATGACAATTCCTTCGGTAGCTTTACTTGGCAGCGTTGACGGCTGCAACCACCTTCTGGGCGGCTTCGGCCATGGTGTCGGCACTGATGATGGGCAGGCCGGACTCGGCCAGCATCTTCTTGCCCAGCTCTTCGTTGGTGCCCTTCATGCGCACCACCAGCGGCACGCTCAGGTTCACAGCACGGCAGGCGGTGATGACGCCGGTGGCGATGGTGTCGCACTTCATGATGCCGCCGAAGATGTTGACCAGAATGGCCTTGACCTTGTCGTTCTTGAGCATGATCTTGAAGGCTTCGGTCACCTTCTCGGGCGTGGCGCCACCGCCGACGTCGAGGAAGTTGGCCGGCTCGGCGCCGAACAGCTTGATGGTGTCCATGGTGGCCATGGCCAGTCCGGCACCGTTCACCAGGCAGCCGATGTTGCCGTCCAGGCTGATGTAGGCCAGGTCGTACTTGGAGGCTTCGATCTCGGCCGGATCCTCTTCATCCAGGTCGCGCAGGGCGACAATCTCGGGATGACGGAACAGGGCGTTGGAGTCGAAGTTGAACTTGGCGTCCAGGGCGATGATGTTGCCCTTGCTGTCGCGGTTCAGCGGGTTGATCTCGACCAGCGAGGCGTCCGTTTCCATGTAGCACTTGTAGAGCTTCTGGCAGACGTCGATGAACTGGGCCTGCGAGTCGGCCGGCATGCCGACGCCCTTGGCCAGTTCCTCGCCCTGCGCCTGGGTCAGGCCGGTCAGCGGGTCGACGAAGATCTTGACGATCTTCTCGGGCGTGGCGTGCGCCACTTCCTCGATGTCCATGCCGCCTTCGCTGGAGGCAATGAAGGCCACCTTCTGCGTGGCGCGGTCGGTCACGACCGACAGGTAGTATTCCTTCTGGATGTCAGCGCCGTCTTCGATGTAGAGGCGACGCACCTTCTGGCCTTCGGGGCCGGTCTGGTGGGTCTTGAGCTGCATGCCCAGGATTTCGCTGGCGCGGGCCTTGACGTCGTCGATCGTCTTGGCCACCTTCACGCCGCCGCCCTTGCCACGACCACCTGCATGGATCTGCGCCTTGACGACCCAGACGGGGCCGCCGAGTTTCTGGGCGGCTTCAACCGCCTCCTGCACCGTAAATGCCGGGATGCCACGCGGCACAGGCACACCAAAATGACGCAAGATTTCCTTGCCTTGGTACTCGTGAATCTTCATGAGGGCTCTCTCAGGAATGAAGGGGTTCTGCCGCCGCAGAACTCGCTGGTCCTGTGGCTGGTGCTGGATTCAGCACAGCCTTGAAATGTATCATGTTGCTCTGCACAAAAACTGACGGTGCACGGCAGATACCCTGGGGGCTATTCAAATGCAACGATACAAAATATTCATCGACGGCGAAGCCGGCACCACGGGCCTGCAGATCCGCGAGCGCCTGCAGGCCATGCCCGCGATTGAGCTCGTCAGCATCGCGCCCGAACTGCGCAAAGACCCGGCGGCCAAGCGCGCGCTGATGTCACAAGTTGACCTGGTCGTGCTGTGCCTGCACGACGAAGCCGCCATCGAATCGGTGGCGATGATCGACGGACTGGCCGCCGAAGGCCGCCCGGCGCCGAAGGTGATCGACGCCTCCACCGCACACCGCACCAAGGACGGCTGGGTGTTCGGCTTCCCCGAACTGGCCGCCGGCCAGAAGGCCGCGGTGCAGCAGGCCCGCCGCGTTGCCAACCCGGGCTGCTACGCCACCGGCGCCATTGCCCTCATTCGGCCGCTGGTCGATGCCGGCCTGATTCCGAAGGACTTCCCGCTCACGCTGCCTTCGGTCAGCGGCTACTCGGGCGGTGGCCGCAGCATGATCGAGGCCTACGAAGCCGGCAGCGCGCCGCCGTTCGAGCTCTACGCGCTCGGGCTGAAGCACAAGCACCTGCCGGAGATCATGAAGTACACCGGGCTGACGCGCCGCCCGCTGTTCATTCCGTCGGTCGGCAACTTCCGCCAAGGCATGCTGGTGCAGCTGCCGCTGCACCTCGACACTCTGCCGGGGCAGCCCAGCGCGCAGCAACTGCACGATGCGCTGGCGCGGCACTACGCCGGCAGCGAGTGGGTAACGGTGGAACACGCCACGACGGACGGCAAGCTGGACGCCGTGGCGCTGGCCGACACCAACAAGATGGAGCTGCGCGTGTACGCCAACCATGGCGCCGATGACGGCTTCCGTCACGCCGTACTGGTGGCGCGTCTGGACAACCTGGGCAAGGGCGCCAGCGGCGCCGCGGTGCAGAACCTGAAGCTGATGCTCGGGCTGTAAGCCGTCGGCGCAGTTTGCTACGGTTTCAGTAGCTGCTGACACCCGCCCAGGAAGGACCAGGGTTCGATTTCATTCCTCATCCGCGTCCGGCGCGCCGGCGGCTGACAACACGCGCCGCACCACCTCGCCGGCAAAGCCGCGCGTCATCAGGAAGCGCGCTTGTTTGGCACGCTCGGCCGGCGACACCGGCGCCGCGCCGAACTTCTTGCTCCAGACCGCCTGCGCACGCTCGAACTCGCTGCCGCGCAGTCCGTCCAGCGCCTGTGCCACCAGCTCGGGCGCCAACCCCTTGTCCTGCAACTCCTGCCGCAGGCGCGCCGCGCCCAGCTTGCCCGCGCGCCGGTGCAACACCGACTCCGCCACCCGCTGTTCGCTGATGAAGCCTTTGGCCTGCAGCTCGTCGAGCGCCTGCGCCAGCGTGCCGGGCTCGGTCTCAAAGCCACGCAGCTTGCGCTCCAACTCAAGGCGCGAGTGCTCCCGCGTGCTCAGCAGCCGCAGGGCCCGGCCCTTGAGCGAAGGTTGCTCGAACGCCATGATCCCCGGACTGGCTCGACTTACTCGGCGTCGGCCGCCTCGTTGAGCAGCGGGATGCCGAGCGACTCGCGGACCTTGTTCTCGATCTCGTGCGCCAGCTCCGGGTTCTCGCGCAGGAACTCGCGCGCGTTGTCGCGGCCCTGGCCGATCTTCTCGCCGTTGTAGGCATACCAGGCGCCGGACTTCTCGATGATGCGCGCGTTCACGCCCATGTCGATGATCTCGCCCTCGCGGCTGATGCCTTCGCCAAACAGGATGTCGAACTCGGCCGTCTTGAACGGGGGCGAGACCTTGTTCTTCACCACCTTGACCTTGGTCTCGTTGCCGATGGCTTCCTCGCCCTTCTTGATGGTGCCGGTGCGGCGGATGTCCAGGCGCACCGAGGCGTAGAACTTAAGCGCGTTGCCACCGGTGGTGGTCTCGGGGCTGCCGAACATGACGCCGATCTTCATGCG
>CALRMF020000099.1:0-9317 GCA_943369035.1 Curvibacter sp. AEP1-3 | reverse complement strand
AAGCTGAAAGACCTGGAAGCCTGCATGGCCGAGCACGTGGGCATGAAGAAGGGCCGCATCGAACTGGGCATCGTCAGCACGGCCAAGTACTTCGTGCCCATGCTGCTGGTGCGCTTTGCCAAGCTGATGCCGGGCATCGATGTCGTGCTGCACATCGAGAACCGGGAGAAGATCCTGGGCATGCTGGCGCGCAACGAGCTCGACCTCGTCATCATGGGCCGTGCACCGGCCAACCTGGACTGCGAGGCCACGCCCTTTGCCAGCAACCCCATGGGCATCGTCGCCCCCCCGGACCACCCGCTGTCTCGACGCAAGCGACTGGCTTTCGAGACCCTGAAAGACCACGAATTCGTGGTGCGCGAGCAGGGTTCGGGCACGCGTGCCGCCATGGAGCGGCTGTTCGCGCAGCATGAGGTGCCGTTCAAGGTGGCGATGGAAATGCCCAGCAACGAAACGATCAAGCAGGCCGTCATGGCTGGCATGGGCCTGTCCTTCCTGTCGCTGCGCACGGTGCGGCACGAGCTGGCGGCCGGCCATCTGGCGCTGTTGGACATCAGCGGCATGCCCATTGTCGGCAAGTGGTACGTGACGCACCTGAGCCAGAAAAAGCTGTCCCCGGCCGCGCAGGCCTTCAAGGCCTTCCTGATCGAACAGGCCGAGCCGCTGATCGACTCCTGGGCCTGACAACCGGCCCTGCTTGACCCGGCGAGTCGACCATCCGCCGCCGGTTCAGGCGGCTTCGAGCAGGCGCTCGGGCTCGCGCAGCTTGTAGACGCGGCCGAGCTTGTCCAGCGGCTCGATCACTTCCTCGCGCACCAGGCGGCTGACCTCACGGCTCACCGTCTCCAGCTTGAGGTCGAGCATGGCCCCCATGTCATCGCGCGCGAACAGTGTGACGGTACGGCCGTCGTCCGGGCTGCGCATCTTCAGGATGAAGTTGGACACGCGTTGGCGTGCGGTACCGAAGTTGAGGTCAGCCAGCCAGTCGTCGGCGTCTTTCAACGCCTGCTGCCACTTCTGCATCAGGCGCAGGTGCAGGCGCGGACTGCTGGCGCCCAGCGTGTGGATCACCTCCAGCGGAATGCGGCACACCGCCACCTCGGTCAACGCCACCGCCTCGCTGTCGTAACGCGAGGTGCCCAGCGCCTCCAGCCCCGCCACATCGCCCGGACGCAGCACGCGCACGATGCGCTGGCGGCCATCGGCCGTCACGCGAACCAGCTTGATCATGCCGGAACGCAAGGTAAAGATGCCCGCCGCATTGCTGCCTTCCGCGTAGAGCATGGCGCCCGGGCGGAACTCCAGGTCATCAATCGGCGCATGGATCCGGCCGAAGTCCTGCTCATTCAGGTCGGCAAACAGCACCATGTCGCGGATGCCACAGCTGCGGCAATCCGAGGTGCCGCGCCAGGCGGATTCGGTCTTGATCGGGATCATGGCTGCACAAAAGTAGCGGCGGTTGCCAACATACCCCTAAGTGTATAGTGGCCCGCAATTTCCAGTGTCCGCCTCAGGTTTGCGCTGCCGCCCTGCCAGGCTGCACGCAGCAGGACGCAGACGCTAATATCCGGACCATGAATTCCGAGCGCAGAGACTTTCTTGCCACCACCTTGGGCACTGCCGGCCAGTGGAGCGCGGCCGCGGCCCTGATGCAGGCCGGGACGGCGCTGGCCCAAACCGGCGCCGCTGTGCCGTCGTCCGCTGCCACCGAGGCCAAGGCCGGCCCCCTGCCCGCCCTCGGCACGGTGCTGGCCCTGCCTGAAGTGCCGTTGTTCGACGGCAGTGTGTTCCGCCCGTCCCAGGCCGACGGCCGGGTGCTGGTGATCTACTGGTGGGCCAGCACATGCCCGTTCTGCGCGCTGCAAAGCCCGGAAATGCAGAAGCTCTGGCTCAGCCAGCGCGACAAGGGCAGCCAGGGCCTGCAGTTGCTGACGCTGTCCATCGACCGCAAGCGGGAAGATGCGCTGGCCTACCTGCAGAAAAAGGGCTATACCTTCCCGACCGGCTTCGTCACGCCCGAGATCCAGCGCGTTCTGCCCAAGCCCAAGGGGCTGCCCATCACCCTGGTGCGGGGGCGCGACGGGCGGCTGCTGCAGGCGGAAAAAGGCCAGTTGTTCCCGGAAGACGTGGAACAACTGGTACGCTGGCTGTAACAGAACAAGAACACAGGAGACTTCATGGCCGCAACACTGGACGGCAAGCTCGTCGTCGCCATTTCCTCGCGCGCCCTGTTCGACTTCGAGGAGGAGAACAAGGTGTTCGAGCGCGGACAAGGGCCGCACAAGGACCGCGCCTACATGAAGCTGCAGCTCGACAAGCTGGAGGAGCCGGCCAAACCGGGCGTGGCGTTCTCCATGGTCAAGAAACTGCTGGCCTTCAACGATGCGCAGGCGCAGCGCGTGGAGGTGGTGATCCTCTCGCGCAATGACCCGGTCTCGGGCATGCGCGTGTTCCGTTCGGCCCAGCACTACGGCCTGCCGATCGAGCGCGGCAGCTTCACGCGCGGCCAGTCACCCTGGCGCTACCTCAAGCCGCTGCACGCCAACCTGTTCCTCTCCACCCACCTGAGCGATGTGCGTGCCGCATTGGATGCCGGCGTGCCGGCGGCGCAGGTCTATCCGCAGTCGGCGCTGGCCAGCGACGCCCACCCGCACGAGGTGCGCATTGCCTTCGACGGTGACGCCGTACTGTTCTCCGACGAGGCCGAGCGCGTGTTCCAGGCCGAGGGCCTGAGCGCCTTCCAGCAGCACGAGCGCGATAAGGCGCACCAGCCGCTGTCGGCCGGCCCCTTCAAGCCACTGCTGGCCGCACTGCACCGGCTGCAGCAGGAGGGCACGCCCAGCATGCGCATCCGTACCGCCCTGGTCACGGCGCGCAGTGCGCCGGCACACGAGCGTGCCATCCGCACGCTGATGGAGTGGAACATCGAGGTCGACGAAGCCATGTTCCTCGGCGGCCTGCCCAAGGGGGAATTCCTGCGTGAATTCGAACCCGACTTCTTCTTCGACGACCAGACCGGCCACATCGAATCCGCGTCCCGGCACGTCCCTGCCGGGCACGTGGCCAGCGGCGTCGCCAACGCCTGAGCGAACCCCGTACACACCATGTCCATATCCACCAAACTGGCCGACTTCAAGGCCTTCATCGGCCGGGCCTGGGCCCTGGCCGTGCCCTACTTCCAGTCCGAGGAAAAATGGAAGGCCCGCGGCCTGCTGGCCGCCATCATCGCGCTCAACCTCGGCTTCGTCTACACGCTGGTGCTGTTCAACGAATGGAACCGTTTCTTCTACGACGCGCTGCAGGAGAAGAACTACCCGGTTTTCCTGGAGCAGCTGCTGCGCTACACCATCCTGGCCTTCATCTACATCGTCATCGCGGTCTACCGCTTCTACCTGACCCAGCAGCTGGAAATGCGCTGGCGCGCCTGGATGACGCGCCACTACCTGCAGCGCTGGCTGGACAACCAGGTCTATTACCACCTGGAGCTCACCCGCTACGCCCAACTGGCACCCGACCAGTCGCCCGACAACCCGGACCAGCGCATCCAGGAAGACCTCAAGCTCTTCACCACCAGCACGGTGGGCCTGAGCATGGGCCTGCTCAACGCACTGGTCACGCTGATGAGCTTCGTCGGTATCCTGTGGTCGCTCAGCGGCGCCTTCAGCTTCAGCTGGGGCGGCAGCGAGTTCGAGATTCCCGGCTTCATGCTGTGGGTCGCCATCCTGTACTGTCTGGTCGGCAGCGTGATCACGCACTACGTGGGCCGGCCACTGATCCCGCTCAACTACGAACAGCAGCGGCGCGAGGCCGACTTCCGTCACAACCTGGTGCGAGTGCGCGAGTACAGCGAGGCGATTGCGCTGGACCGGGGTGAGACGGTGGAGAGCAAGCAGCTCAACCTGCGCTTCGACCACGTGCTGGCCAACTACCTGAAGCTGATCGACGCGCAAAAGCGCCTCACCATGTTCACGGCCACCTTCAGCCAGGCCTCCACCGTGTTCCCCTTCATCGTGGCGGCGCCGCGCTTCTTCAGCGGCGCCATCCAGCTCGGCACGATGATGCAGATCGCCTCGGCCTTCAATCGCGTGCAGGATTCGCTGTCCTGGTTCATCGACAACTACGACGCCCTGGCCGCCTGGCGTGCCACCACCGACCGCCTGACGCATTTCGAAGCCGCGATCCAGGCCGCCAGCAAGCGCGCCGATCTCGACCTGCAACGCAGCGCCGACAACACCGGCGTGCAGGCACAGGACCTGTCACTCGACCTGCCCACCGGCAGCCGCCTGCTGGCGCACACGCAACTGCAGGCGCGGCCCGGCGACAGCGTGCTGCTCAGTGGTCCGTCGGGCAGCGGCAAGTCCACCCTGTTCCGCGCACTCGCCGGCATCTGGCCGCTGGCCTCGGGCAAGGTCGAATTGCCGATGTCGAGCATGTTCATCCCGCAGCGGCCGTACTTCCCGAATGCGAGCCTGCGCGATGCCCTGGCCTACCCCGAGCCGGCCGAGCGCTATGACGACGAGACGCTCAAACAGGCCCTGCGCGACGCGCTGCTGCCGCACCTGGTGGACCAGCTCGACGAAGTGGATGCCTGGGGCCTCAAGCTCTCGGGCGGCGAGCAGCAACGCCTGGCGCTGGCACGTGTGTTCCTGAAAAAGCCGTCCTGGATCTTTGCCGACGAGGCCACCAGCGCACTGGACGAGGAAGCCGAACGCACGCTCTACAAGAAGCTGCTTGAACTGGTGCAGGAAGGCAAAGGTGCGCTGATCTCCATCGCCCACCGCCACACCGTGGCGACTTACCACAGCCGCACCTGGCAGCTGGAAAAGCGCACCGACGAGGAAGTGGCGCTGTTCCGGCTAAAACAAACGTAACTCCCCCAGGCTGCGCTCCCTTCGTTCGCTGCGCCACCCCCCTCACGAGGGGGCAACGCCAGTGGCCCGGCAGAGCCGGTTCCACGGCGTTCCGCGGACTGATTCCTTCTTTCACGAGGGCTTGTCGTTAATCCGGCACCTGGGCCTGGTAGCGCTCCCAGCCGCGCGCGCGCAGCTCGCACGCGGGACACATGCCGCAGCCGTAGCCCCAGTCATGGCGATGCTGGCGGTCGCCCAGATAACAGGTGTGGGTATGCTCGACGATCAGGTCCACCAGCGCCGGCCCGCCCAGTGATTCGGCCAGACGCCAGGTGGCGGCCTTGTCGATCCACATCAGCGGCGTCTCGATCAGGAAGCGCTTGTCCATGCCAAGCGACAGCGCTATCTGCATGGCCTTGATGGTGTCGTCGCGGCAGTCGGGGTAGCCGGAGAAGTCGGTCTCGCACACGCCGGTCACGATCACCTCGAGCCCGCGGCGGTAGGCCACGGCGGCGGCCAGCGTCAGGAACAGCAGGTTGCGTCCCGGCACGAAGGTATTGGGCAGACCACTGGCCTCCATCTTGAAAGCGGTCTCGCGCGTCAGCGAGGTCTCGCTCACATGCCCAAGCACCTCCAGGTCCAACAGGTGGTCTTCCCCCAACTTGGGCGCCCAGTGCGGGAAATTGCGGCGGATCTCGCCCAGCACCTTGAGGCGTGACTCGAGTTCGACGCGGTGGCGTTGGCGGTAATCGAAGGCGATGGTCTCGACGCGTTCATACGCCTTGAGCGCGTGCGCCAGACAGGTGGTGGAATCCTGGCCACCGGAAAACAGAACGAGCGCGGATTTGTGCATACCCAATGTTAGGGCATGTCAGCTCGCCCGCAGACCGGCGTGTACCCGCTTACTCGGGCTTGCCGGTCTTCTGGATCTTGGTCGGCGAGTAAGTGAGCGATTCCTTGGCCAGCACGCCGGGAATGGCCGAAGGGTCCTGGTTGCGGGTCTGCGCCATCTGCTGCAAGTGGTTCGCATCCTGGTTCTTGGCCTGCTGGTTGTTGTACCAGAGCTCCACCGCCTTAGCGCTCATCAGCCACAAGGTTTGCACATGCTCGATGAGCATCTTGGAGATCGGCTCCTTGGGCGGCTCCTCTTTCTCGTTGGGCTTGGCCGGCGTTTGCGTCCAGCCCTTGATGCTCTGATCGCCTTCGCTGCCGCCCTGCAGCGGATCGCTGCTGCTGGCCGCCTGCACCGATTCGGCTGCGGCCTTGGCCTGCACTTCCGGGTTGATGTCGTTGATGACGCTGGCGGCCGGCGGCACCTGCGTACTGGGTGGATTGACCGGTGCAACAGGGATCACCCGGGCTGCCGCAGGCACAGCCGTCTCTGCGCCGGCCGGCCGCAGATTCGGGTTTCGCTCAACAGTAGGTAGTTGCATGATGGTCAATCGCCCCCGCCCAACGACGGCGGCATTTGTGCTGTTACGTATCAGTGTTAACGGCAGAACTGGCAGGACATTTAGCCCTTTTTCTACTTTATAAGCAGATTTTTTGTGATTATTTCGGTCATATTTACGACCATCGTTCCAAATTGACCTAACTTCAGTCAAAATTTTGGCTGTTATGCAACCAGCCCTCGCCACACCAGAACTCCAGACTGAAATCGGCCGGCAGGTGCGCGCCCTGCGGCTGGCGGCCAACCTGTCGCAGGGTGAACTGGCCCGTCAAGCGGGTGTCGCCCTGGGGGCGCTGAAGAGTCTGGAGAGCGATGGCAGCGCCACCGTGCGCACACTCACCAGCGTGGCGCTGTGCCTGGGCCGGCGCGAGTGGCTGCTGGGTCTGCAGCCGGTACAGACCCAGACACCCGCGCGCCTGCGCGCAGGTAAGCCTCGCCCACGAGCCTCCGCTGGCACCAACGCAGCACCTGAGTAAGCCGCCCCGCTGCGGGGGGCCGCGCGGCTCAGTCGGGCGCCCGGTAGACCAGCACCTTCAACGAACGCTCCGGTGACACGTCGGCAAACACCGGCGGGTTCGACACGCGTTGTACAAACGTCAAGGAAGGCGCCAGCGCCTGCATCTGCTCCTGCAGGAAGTCCAGCCCCAGTTCAGGCGCATTCAGGCACAGCAGCGCATGCCCGCCCGGCGCCAGCAGGTCCGGCAGGCGGCGCATGAGCCGCGCGTAGTCCTTGCTGGCGACGAAGCTGCCCTTCTGGTAGCTGGGCGGGTCCACAATGACCAGGTCATACGGACCACCGCGCGTGACCTTGCCCCAGGACTTGAAGATGTCGTGCGCCAGGAAGCTGGCGCCGGCCGCGAGCCCGTTGAGCTGGTGGTTGCGCTGCCCGATGGCCAGGGCGCCATGGCTCATGTCCACATTGACCACCTGCGAAGCACCCGCCTGCCGCGCCACCACGGAGAAGGCGCAGGTGTAGGCAAACAGATTGAGCACCTTGCACCCCGGTCGCGCCGCCACATGCGCGCGCACCCAGCGCCGGCCTTCAGCCATGTCGAGAAACAGGCCATGGTTCTGCCCTTTGAGCACATGCACCAGATAACGTGACCCGCCCTCGCTCACCACATGCGGCTCGGGCACGCTGCCGGCCATCAACCGCGTTTCGGTACGCCCTTCATGGCGGCACTGGTACACCCAGTTGAGTAGCTGCCCAGGCGCCAGCTGCTGCCAACGCGCTGACAGTGCCGCATGAACCGCCGCCAATTCAGCGTCACTGACCGGCTGAAAGCTGGTCAGCACCCAGACCGGAGGAAAGGCGTCCAACGACAGATGCTCACAGCCGGGATACAGGCCGCCACGGCCGTGGAACACGCGCTGGGCATCCAGCGGCATCTCCATCGTTGCGATGGCATTCAATATTCTGCGCAATTAAAGTCGTAGACATGCATCCAGTATCGGTGCGTTCTGGTGGGCAGGCAATTTTGACATCGCCCGGAACATAGTCGAAAACAAATCGGCACCCGCACGACCAACAGCAATCGCCGCACACCGGCTGTTCGCCTCTGCGCCGCCGCTATAGCTTCTTGGACGCCCACTACCACCGCCGACGCAGAAAATTTGGGGGCATGAGCGTCTCAGATGCCTAACACCTGGGAAGACTGGGAGCGGAAGACGGACAACTCAAAGGATTGCTGCCCCAAGCGACCCGCAATGAGAACGGCAAGGCTATCTGCAGTTAGGCCATGCTGACCTGGGCCGCACGTCGTGCATTCCATTGTTCCGGATCAAGGCCGGCAAACCCAACCAGAACGCCTACACTGAATCGCTCAAAACGAATGTCTGAACGAACTCTGGTTAGCCAGTCTGGCGCATGCCTGTGTGGTCGTTGCATCCTGGCGTCGGGAATTCAATGCGGAGCGGACCAAGAGATCACTCGCTGGATTGTCCCGATCGGCCTAAGCACAGGTGCTGATGTAGAACCTGTCAAATTCGCCTGGGAATCTCAAGCCGCGTGCTACTGAAACGGGTGGGCATCGAGGCGGTCGCGCATTGCTGTCAGATCGGCAGGTGTATCCAGATCAGAAACATAGCCTTGCCGATGCGTGGGAACCGATTCAATGACGTCAGTGTGGCTATCCAGCCAATCTCGGACGCCGAGCGCCCTGGGCAGGGTACAAACCTGTCGCACGGCCCAACTGGAGAGTAGCAACGGGTGGCCTCGCACACCGTTCACACTTGGACGTTGCGCATGCACTGATGGCGCTCGTTGACTCCAAGCCCCTAACAACAGAAGCACGTCGGATGCTGTCAGCAATACGAGATCGCCGAGAACAAGCATGAGGTCGAGATCTGCCACCCGACGGCTGTGATTGTCCAATGCCAATCGTTGCGATTCAACGAAGCTCGGATTGTGGAGCTGATGCAATATGGGATAAGCGCCACAGCCCTCCACCATGGGCAGCAGTTGTTCGCGATAGGGCCCGATGACCACGCTAATCATCTGGACGCCGGCACCTCTGAGCGCCATTACAACTCGCTCCAACATGGTGGCGCCGCCAACTTCCAGCATGGCTTTGGGCCTGAAACCCAAACGCGAGCCCAAGCCTGCCGCGAGAACGGTAGCCGCTGGCGTTTGTTGCTGCACAGTCTTCGTGCTCACTTTAGATTCGTCAGAATAGACCTTGCGGTCGCGCCATTTCGCGGCGCCTGATCCATACACCACAACATGCTGCGGAGAACATAGAAAAAACGATGAATCTCACCGGAGATGAGGTCAACAAGCTAGTTGGCCACAGTGTTACTGTGAAAAGCGATCGACGTGAACAGCTTTAGCGAAACCGACGTTTAACTCCTGTGGTAGGGCGATTCCGTTCTTCATGGCCAACACCTCTGCCATGATGCTCACAGCAATCTCCGATGGCGTTTTGCTGCCAATAAATATTCCAATGGGACCATGCAGGCGTCGTAAGTCTTCTTCTTTTTTTCCGAAATGCTGCTTGAGACGCAAGCGGCGTGCATCG